>NZ_KV817464.1:0-56027 GCF_001814695.1 Streptococcus sp. HMSC066E07 | reverse complement strand
GAACCATTCGAAACAGCACAGCTCTAAAACCTCGTGGACCAATTTTTGTCTCGAAATTTCGTAATCGCGCCATTCGTCCCAGCTAGACTTCAGCTCAAATGATTCCTTATATTTACTAATATTATATCATATTCTCACAAGATAAGAAATAGTCCTCATCCACTACATATTGAGGGAAGTCGTATACTTTTCTTGGTTCAACAAACAGTACATTTATATTATGAAGTTGAATATATTCTACCAATTTAGCTAGTTCATGTTCAGACAGATAACATGATACATTCACAAAGACAAGCAGTTTCTTTTTAGAAAGATATTTAAACACCTGAACAATCTCTAAACTTTTCTCAAAAACAGTGTCACTTAGTGTTTCAATTTTTACACCTAAAGCATCAATCAATTCCAAAATTGTTATTTCATCATACTCTAAATCCAGCTCGTTTTCTAAACATTCAAAAGCAATTAGTTCTGTAATAGTTGCAACTAATTTTTCTAACATAGATTTCACTTCAGGCTTTTCATTCAACTGTTTTTCCAAATCCGCACGAATCAATTTTAACATTGCCGGCGAATTAATATTGTAACCTAAAATATCTGTAATAAGCAATAACTCGGATTCTTTCAAGGATTTCATCTTGTTATCAAATAATTTTAGCTCATCTTCTTCCGAATAGTGATATAGGTGTTTGACAACATCGGAAAATATCAGCTGTTCCTCTAAAATAAGGAAAGTAGCCTGTTTAATTTCAATCGGTTCGTCCAGAATCGGAAAATTAATTTTCATCTGTAAAATCCTCTCCTAGAAATACCAACCTTGCATCTGAATTAGCAATACTGGTATCCCTTTCTCCATTCAAGTAGATCATGCGAGAAAATTGCTTTTCTGTTACCGTTAAAAGGGTGATACTTCCCTTCTTAGGATTATTAACTTTTAACCGCTCAAGCATGGCATTGTTGGCAGAGCTATTCAAAAGCAGCTTACTGTATACTGAAAACTGGTGCATAATGAAACCTTCTTTAATCAAGAATTTCCTAAATTTTCGATAAGCTTTACGCTCCTCTGCAGTTTCAACCGGCATATCAAACATTAAAATCATTCGCATATATCGATAACTCATATCCTAAATTCAGGAACTCCTTTCCCAGTTTGATTCAATGTCTTTATCACTTTTTTAGTGTAATCACTGACAATGTTAGATAAATACATTTCTTTCCCATTATAGAGAAAAGTATCAGAAAAAATAGTAAACAACTCTCTCTTAATTTTCACAAAGTCATTGTTCCTGTTTTCGTAAACAATCCTATCAATAATTGGGCGAAACGGCTCCATTACATCACTTGCCAGATTAAATTGATTAAACTGATTGGCATGTTTCAGCCCAAACTGAGTCATACATCCACAAACCACTACTTCCCGAGCAAACATACTTAGTATCAAGGTGTATCCGTAATCAAGAGCAGCATTAATATCATTATCTTGTTCCCTTGAAAAATCATTTCCAAATAATGTATTAAAGTAGATCCGAGCCGCGTGTCCTTCGCGGTTACTAGGATCAAACAGCTCCAACCCATTATATAAATCAATAACAGACTGTGATTTCTCAAAGAAACCACAATCTCCAAGGTACATCGCTTGATTCAGAATCTTCTGTGCAATGATTGTCGTCCAGACTTCTGCCTTGACATCTTCTGACCAAGTGATTTGATTACTCAGCTGCAAACTGGAATCGTGACGTGCATAGTAGGGCATCAGCATGGCTGTTGGCAAACGCTTATCATCACAAAAAATAACTAAAATATTCTCATCAACCAGCCGCTTAATCAGCATGGTTGACAGCACAATATCAGTTGTCTCCAACAACAAGATATCCACCTCGGACAGATGAATCAATTCTGTCCGAGAGGCATCCTTGAAGATCAAGTGATTATTCTTGTAGGAAAGTTTTGAATGTGTATTTACAACAACTGTTCTCCACCCCATCAATCTTCTCCTAACTTGCTCAAGTCAATCCGTGTTTCATAAAGACCCGTGATGGATTGGTGGATGAGGGTAGAATCCTTTAATAGCGATGAGGGAGTGTAATCTCTATATCTAGGAATTTTTACACCAAGAAATTCAAAATCTGAGGCACTTCCTAATGAGGTTAACTCAAATAAGCCTGCATTCTTACTATTAACGGCTCCTAAAAAGCTAGTACAAATTTCTTCATTGCTTTTGCTGTCAAAATCCGCCACCGCTTCTTTTAAACGCTCTCCATTTTTAGTAGCCCCCACATATTTTTCATTAAATTCTAATACATAGTTGAGCAACTCTTTAAAATCATCTCTATGCTTCTTAACATATTCTATATGATCTTTGTTGATTGGATTGTTAATTCGTTTGGCATGATATAGCAGAGTTGTGAACTTTTGTGGAACAAACAATTCATTTCCTTTATGAATTTCTCCACGTTTATTATTTGTTGAAAGAATGCTAGCTAACATGCGACGGGATCCATCTTTCAATTCAAACAAGCTGTATTTAGGTAGCTCAATGATTTTTTTAATATCTTTGTATCCTTTTCCTAACAAGAAAGCTCTTTTATCTTTTTCAAAAGTAATTCGGTCTAAAATGGAAATTCCCTGAAATTCTAGTACCATCGTTTCTTTTTTCTTGACTCCTTTTTCAATAATCGCTTTAACCAATACAGCATAAGAATTTGAAATACCTGCATAACCACCATATTTCTTAGGGTCAAGATTTCTCTTTACCCCCACTAAATTTTCACTACTATCTGGTTTAGGTTTAGGAGAAGGATTAGCATTAAAAAGTCCCCTTGGCTTCCCTCTATCTAGACCATGAGTCTGTACCTCAGTCTTCTTCACAATATTAACCTGCGGATAGGAGAGAACCTTGCGAACAATTTTAAAGTCGGTTTGTTTATTCCAAGCTATTTCGCCATCCTCGCTTGTTTCAATATCAGGCCTCTCAACTACTGTACCGTCTGCAAATTTAACCTCTTTTTTAAAGAAGTTCATCAAATTTGAATAAAAGAAATATTTTGCTGTAGCTTTTCCAATTTCCTTATCAGATTTCGCAATAAATTTACGGACATCATATTTTTTGAATTCACCATATACAAATTCTGATGCAAGTTTGGGATATTTTTTCAACAAAGCTGTTCCAATAACTGCATTGAGATAAGCGTCATGTGCATGGTGATAATCATTAATTTCACGTACTTTGTAAAACTTAAAGTCCTTTCGAAATTGTGAAACTAGATTAGATTTCAAAGTAATGATTTTAACATCTCGAATCACTTTTTTATTCTCATCATGCTTTGCATTAAAACGAGCATCTAAAACCTGCGCAACATGCTTAGTAATTTGTCTTGTCTCAACTAACTGACGTTTAATAAAACCTGCTTTATCATTTTCGGTCAGACCGCCACGTTCTGCCTTGGTTAAATTATCAAACTTACGTTGAGAAATTAGACCAGCTTTACGCAATCGCATCCAATCCGCCTTCCTAGCACGAACTACTTCTATGCTGGGAACATTATCAGACTTGCCACGATTTTCGGAAGAACTCGTTAAAACTCGATTATCAAAAGAATCGTCTTTAATAAAGGCTTGCGGAATAATGTGATCAATATCATATTGACTTAGATTGTTAATATCTAAAGTTTCTCCTGTATACATATCTTTGCCATTTTGGATATAGTACAAGAATAATCGATCATTTTGAAGTTGCTGATTTTCCACATTCTTAATATTTACAGGATTGTCCAAATTCTTCAATGAATCTTGTAATAATTTAAGACGTTGCTGTGAATTTCTACGTCCCTTATCTGTCGTCTGATTTTCACGCGCCATTTCGATAACAATATTAGCAGGGTTATACCCCATGACTTTAACAAGCTCATCAACAATTTTTAGACTCTGTAAAATGCCCTTTTTGATGGCAGGGCTGCCAGCAATATCACTAACAACTTGATTTAGATCATCCGTTTCCCCGATAACTTGTGCCTTAGCAATTTCCTCTTTAAAAGAAAGAGCATCATCATTAATCAGCTGCATAAAGTTACGATTAGCATAACCATCATCGATTAGATAGTCTAATATTGTTTTCTTATTCTCTTTATTTCGGATACCATTGATCAACTTGTATGACAAGCGTCCCCAACCAGTGTAATGACAGCGTTCCAATTTTTTCAATTGAGCCTTAGTAAAGATATCACTATATTTTTGAAGGCGCTGACGGATCATTTCTCTATCTTCAAACAGAGTTAGTGTTTGAATGATATCCTCAATTATCTGTTCATTTTCTTTGTTATCTAAGAATGATTTATCTAAAATCTTACGCAAATCATGGTAGGTTCCAAGACTGGAATTAAAGACTTTATTTTCCTTATCCAGTCCAGTTAAGTCAACAATTCTAAATTCGTCAAATTCTTTGCCCAAATAGTTTAACAGTTTATCTTTCGTAACTTTCCGATTTTCTTTAAAGACATGGTCAAAAATCTCTTGCTTCATATTTGCATCAAAGAATTTAGCTTCACCCTGTTCATTAACATACTTAACTTTGGTCAACTCGTTGTAAACGGTAAAGGTTTCGTATAGAAGACTGTGTTTGGGTAAGACTTTTTCTTCAGGTAAATACAAATCATTTAAAGTCATGCGTGTGATGAATTTTTCTGCTGATTTTTCTTTATCAAGAATATCATCAAAATTCCATGGCGTAATTTTTTCATCCGCCTTATATTCTGCCCAAGCAAAGCGACTGCCTTTTCGTGCCAAAGGACCAACGTAGTAAGGAATTCTAAACGTTAAGATTTTTTCAATCTTATCCTGATTTTCTTTCAAGAATGGATAGTGTTCCTCCTGACGTCGTAAAATAGCATGCATTTCTTGAAGGTGAATCTGATGCGGAATGGAGCCATTATCAAAGGTCCGTTGCTTTCTCAAAAAATCTTCACGATCAATTTTATCAAGAAAATCACCACTTCCATTAATTTGTAAAAGAATTCCCTTTAAGTATTTGTAAAACTCATCTTGTTTAACACCGTTTTCAATATAACCCGCATAACCTTTCTTGTTTTTATCTTTGAAAATGGCATTATACTGATCAGGAGCATTCACTTTAATAAAATCTTTCAATTTTTTAAGATCTTTTTGATGTTCCTCATAGCGTTTAACCATTGAAGCAGACAAAGGTGCTTTTGTTGAGTTATCATCTACTGTCAAAATCCCTGACAGCAATATAGCATCATAAAGATTTTTAGCAGATGCAAACAAGTCCGCATACTCATCTCCGATTTCCCCAAGCAACCCTTCCAAATCTTCTTCATATGTATCTTTAGAAAATTGTAATTTAGCATCTTCAGATAATTGGAAATTGGTTTTAAAGTTGGGTTGTAAACCCAAAGATAAAGCAATAAGATTCCCGAATAAAGTATTTTTCTTCTCAGCTGGATAATGAGCAATAAGATTTTCTAAACGACGAGATTTGCTAACTTTTTCTGTTAAGATACTCAATGCATCGACTGTCATTTCTGATAAGTGACTTTCTTCAACTGTCTTATCATATACTTCTACAAAATCCTTAAATAATGCTTGAACATTTGTGTTTTCAGCTTTTAGCTGACCTTCAATAAGAAAATGCCCACGGAATTTAATCATATGCGCCAAAGCTAAATAAACCAAGCGCAAATCAGCTTTTTGGGATATATCGGCTAGGTGCTTTCTCAAGTGATATATTGTTGGAAAATCATCATGATATTTCACTTCTGCTGCAATATTTCCAAAAATTGGATGACGTTCCCCTCTTTTATCCTCATCTACAAGAAAAGAATCATCCAAGCGTTGAAAGAAGTTTTCATCTACCTTGTTCATTTCCTCAGCAAAAATTTCTTGCAAATAGCGTAGACGATTTCTACGGCGTGTGTATCGACGTCTTGCTGTCCGTTTCAAGCGTGTCGCCTCTGCGGTTTCGCCACTATCAAATAAAAGAGCACCTAATAAATTTTTCTTGATAGATTGTTTATCAGTATTTCCTAAGACTTTCATCTTTTTAGCAGGAACCTTGTAGTCATCCGTAACAACAGCCCATCCAACACTATTTGTGCCGATATCGAGGCCAATAGAATATTTTTGATCCATCTTTTTCCTCCTGATGTAAAGATTGATTTTTTATATAAAAGCAATTATTGAGAGCGTGAGCCTCTAAAACTAAGTTACTAAAATTAAAATGTTTATTTATCACAGTTGCTGAAAAGGTTATTTATCAAAAAATAAAAATCTTTAGAAGCTACTTATAAAATTATGAAACGAAAACCTTAACTATATCAACAAGAACCTTCATAAGTTTTAACAATTCCGTTATAATAACAAGTTCGTCCTTTTTAATCTAATTTTCTTTAAAATCAACTCCTTAAGATACAACTTTTATAATTTATGATTTGATTATATCACATATTTTTAAATTTTCAACAAAAATAATGATGAATTTCTATAAAAATGTGATAGAATTAATAGAAAGTTGTATCTTAGTTTTAGAGTTGTGTTGTTTCGAATGCTTCCAAAACTACACCAAATTTCTTAGATTTCCACAGAACTATATATTTTAAACAGATCGTTCACACTAAGTTTTCTCATATAACAATATAATTTCCTCAGTATATTAATATTTTATCAGAAAAACGTTTACATTTAAAGAAAAATATTGTATACTATCATTGTTGGAACCATTCGAAACAACACAGCAAGTTAAAATAAGGCTTTGTCCGTATCCAACTTGAAAAAGTGGCACCGATTCGGTGCTTTTTTCTTTCTCTTGTTTCAACAAAAAACAGCCTCACGACTGTTTTTACTTTTATCCTACTGAGCCTTCCATACTCATGTTAATGAGTTGGTTGAGCTCCACTGCGTATTCCATTGGAAGTTCTTTGGTGATCGGTTCCATAAAGCCATTGATAATCATGGCAGTTGCTTCTTCTTCGCTAATACCACGGCTCATGAGGTAATAAAGCTGATCCTCCGAAACCTTAGAAACCTTAGCTTCGTGTTCCAGTGCAACATTCGAATTGTGAATTTCATTAAATGGAATGGTATCCGAGCTGGATTCACCATCCATGAGAATCGTATCGCACTCAATGTGAGACTTTGAACCAGCACTGTTCTTGCCAAAACGGACTTGACCGCGGTAATCCGTCTTACCACCGTCTTTAGCAACAGACTTGGAAATCAATGTGCTAGAAGTCTTCGGCGCATTGTGATAGACTTTACAGCCTGCATCTAAATGCTGACCATAATTAGCAAAGGACATAGAAAGAACAGAAGTTCTTGCATTGCGTCCATTCAAAATGCTGCAAGGGTATTTCATATTGACCTTGCTGCCCAGATTTCCGTCAATCCATTCCAAAGTACCGCCTTCTTCAACCGTTCCACGCTCTGTTACCAGATTATAAACATTGTCTGACCAGTTTTGAATGGTTGTATAGCGGAAAAAAGCATCTTTTTTGACAATAATTTCCACATTTGCAGCATGAAGACTATTGGTCGTATAAGTCGGCGCTGTACAGCCCTCAATGTATTGAATAGAGCCACCCTCTTCTACAATAATGAGCGAGCGTTCAAATTGACCAGCATTTTCTCCATTGATACGGAAATAGGTCTGAACTGGCACCTGACATTGAACATTTTTAGGAACATAGATAAATGTGCCACCTGACCAAACAGCACTGTTCAAAGCAGAAAACTTGTGCTCTGCATTAGAAATGACTGTGCCAAAGTATTTTTTCACCAAATCCGGATATTCTTGTACTGCCGTGTCGGTATCGGTAAAAATAATGCCTTGCTTGGCAAATTCTTCTTTCATGTTGTGATAGACTACTTCAGATTCATACTGAGCAACTGCTCCTGACAAAAATTGACGTTCCGCTTCAGGAATACCCAGACGCTCAAAGGTTTTCTTTATTTCATCTGGCACTTCATCCCAGTTTCTAGCCCGATCCCCACTTAATTTTTGATAATAGACAATATCATCAAATCGTATGCCGGATAAATCTGGTCCAAAATCAGGCATGGGCAATTTATGGAACAATTCTAAAGAACGCAAGCGATAATCCAACATCCATTGCGGCTCATTTTTAATTTCAGAAATTTCACGAACAACCTCTTCTGTCAGACCCTTACCAGTCGAGAACAAAGGCTTCACATCGTCATGAAATCCAAAAGCATAATCTCGTTCTTTCGTCATCTCATTCCTCCCATTGATACAATTTCTCTTCTTTTATTATACTATTCTATATTAGAAATGTCAGAATATATGCCTAAAATCGAATAAATTAAGCTAAAAAAGGCTAGGAAAATTTCCCAGCCTTCTTACATGATTACCGTACTTTTTCGGCTAATGCTTCAGCGAATTTCTCCAGATTTTCAATATCTTCATCTTCTGCTGATAGATCGACTTTGACATTTTCAGCACCTTTTTCAGCACCTGTCGCTGCAAAAGCGCGATCAAAGTCATCTACTGCCTTACAAAACTCATCATAGAATGTATCACCTGACCCGACAACACCATAAATCTTTCCAGTCAAGTCAAGACTAGCTAAATCTTCATAAAAATCAACAATTTCATCAGGCAACTCGCCGTCACCGTATGTGTAAGAAGCAACGATTGCGATATCTGCTTCTAGAAATTCCTCTGCATCAACCGTTGTGCATTCATCAATATCTACTTCTAAACCAAGTTCTTTTAATTTATCAGCTACAATATCTGCGATTTCTTCTGTATTTCCTGTCATACTCGCAAATACAATTTTTGCTAAAGCCATAATTTCCTCCCAAAAATTCTATCAGTTTATTATAACACATTGAACAAATTGTTGCACTTCAAATCTCTTAAAGTTCCCTACTTTTCCCTTTTACTTTTTAAAATAATCATCTTATGATACAATGAATAAAAGGTAGAGCGGAGGTTATAACATGGACATTTTTAAGCAAATTTTACATAAAATTAAAGAATACGATACGATTATCATTCATCGTCACATGCGACCTGATCCTGATGCCTTAGGAAGTCAAGTCGGTTTGAAAAAATTACTTCAAGTCAATTTCCCTGAGAAAAAGATTAAAGTAGCAGGAAAGACTGAACCTACTCTTGCTTGGCTGGCTAAAATGGATGATGTTTCAGACGATGATTACAAACATGCTTTAGTTATTGTTTGTGATACGGCAAATACTGCTCGGATTGATGATGAACGGTACAACAAAGGGGATTTTCTCATCAAAATCGATCATCATCCAAACGATGACATTTACGGGGATATTTCTTGGGTAGATACTAGCTCTAGTAGTGCTAGTGAGCTAATTGCTCTCTTTGCATTAGAAAATAAACTGAAACTAGATGATTATTCTGCTAAGTTACTTTATGCTGGAATCGTTGGTGATACTGGGCGTTTCCTATATCCTGCCACAACCGCCCGAACTATGGCTATCGCCAGCAAACTTCGCGAATATCCTTTTGACTTTGCTGCTTTAGCGCGGAAAATGGACTCTTTCAGCTATCAAATCGCTAAACTTCAAGGCTATGTTTATGACCATTTAGAAGTCGATGGAAATGGTGCAGCTCGTGTCATTTTAACTCAGGAACTTCTCAAAGCCAATCATTTAACAGATGCTGACACTTCTGCTATCGTTTCAGCTCCAGGGCGTATTGACAGCGTTGAATTATGGGGAATTTTTGTTGAGCAAGAAAATGGCAATTATCGCGTTCGGTTGCGGAGTAAATTTATCCCGATTAATGAAGTAGCTAAAAAACACGACGGAGGCGGTCATCCTCTTGCCAGTGGTGCCAATGCTTACTCCAAAGAAGAAATCGAAGAAGTTTATCAAGAATTGAAAGAATTGGCAAAAAGGAAATAATTTGGTAGAAAAGACTTGTCAAATCCGCTAGAATTTGGTAAACTATCAAAGTAACGAATCTATGGCTCGCAGAGAGACCATGGCAGAAAGGAAATTTTTAAAAATGAGAAAAGATATTCATCCTGAATACCGTCCTGTTGTCTTTATGGATACTTCAACTGGCTACAAATTCCTTAGTGGTTCTACTAAGTATTCTAGCGAAACTATTGAATGGGAAGATGGAAACACTTATCCTTTGATCCGTGTGGAAATTTCATCAGACTCACATCCATTCTACACTGGACGTCAAAAATTCACTCAAGCAGATGGACGTGTGGATCGTTTCAACAAAAAATACGGTCTCAAATAAAGATCATATTTACATTACAAAGAATGTTGATAATAAGCCTTTTCCAATTTTGGGAAAGGTTTTTTATATAATCAAAAAAACTTGGAATCTACGACAGTATGACTTCCAAGTTTTTACCTTTTTTCACATTCAGTATTTTAATTGTTGAATAACCAATACATGGCTATCTTTTACACCATATAAACTATGAAGTTCATTTGGTTCCATGGTTAAAAAACTTCCGGGAACAAGTTGAACTGTTTGACCAGATGATGTAAAATCAACCTTTCCTTCTAGACAGACAACAGTCACCAAAGCATCAGCCTTATGTTCAGGAATTATTTTTCCTTCTCCTAAGTGAAGGTGACGGATGATGCGACTAGTTTCTTCAACAGGTGTTTCCACGACATCAATAGTAGGGTTCATTGTGTAGATTTTCATGTGTATTGTCTCCTTGTGTTCAACTTTAATCCTTATAATCTCCCCCGGAAAAGCCGAAATACTCTTCTAAAGATAGTCCTGAATCTGCAATCTCTTTTGCTTCTTTCCCAACATAACGAAGATGCCATTGCTCTGGCATATATCCAGTTTTGTCTTCTTTACCATTTAGATAGCGCACGACAAAACCATATTCGGCAGCATGTTTCAAAAGCCATCTGCTCGCCTTTTCTTCTGTTACTAGATTTCCGTCTGTGCCAATCAAGTCAAATGCCAAGCCTGTTTGGTGTTCACTATAGCCAGGTCGGGCAGAATAACGATCTGCTGCTTCTTTCCCGTCTTGATTGATATAATTTTGATAAAGAGTAACCTGCGTTTGATAACTACGGAAACCGCTATATTGATTACTGATAGGATAGCCTTTGCGCTGCATAGCAGCAATCAACTCCAGCAATTTTGCTTTAGCAGTAGGATTTTCACCGGGATTGTAATCTGAAGATAATGGATAATGTTTATTTGCGATGACAATTTCATCGTATTTTCCTTTTACACTATAGTAAGAACCATTATAATGAACTTTTGCTTTTTTCTTTACTTGCTCAGAGGATGCAACTTTTGCAGATGTTGCTTTTCCTTCTTGTTTCGTTTCCACATTCGTTTTCTTTCCCCCACAAGCTGTCAAAAGAAACAAACTCGCTACTAATAAAATCCCAATCCTTTTTTTCATCTGTATCGCCTCATTTATAGAATTTTCTAATTTACATTATAGGCGTAGATATACTGTATGTCAATTCAAAAAAGCATGCATTTGCACACTTTTCATTTTTTCTAGTTAATCATTTAAGACGACCACTTTCCCAAATCCCGCTTGACTTTCGATATAAGAATGGGCTGCTGGGATTTGCTCTAACGAAAAGATTCGTTGAGAAGATACATTTTTCTGGTAAGCATCAATATAGCTAAAAAGTTCATCAATAAGCTGCTGGCTCACATTGCCTGAATGAAAACTCGTCAAAAAACTATTATTTTTTATTTCTACGATTGGGTCAAACTCCTCTACATACCATTTGCCACCTAATTGACCAGTGTTACAGATAATTCCTGCACTTTGAATATGGTCAAATGAATTTTTTAGAGTAGCCGGACCGACTAATTCAAGGATTTTATCAAACTTTTCCTCAGTTTGCAAAACTCCTTTTTCATCTAAAATAATTTCATCAAAACCTCGATATTGAAGCAAATCTTTTTTAGCGAGAGAACGAACTGCGCCAACTACACGATTCTGTGGGAATTGCGCCTTTACCAATTTTAAGAAAGCTAATCCAACACCACTTGTCGCAGCTCGGACTAAGATTGAATCTCCTTCTTTTATCTGCAGATTTTTGAAGGAGCCAAAAGCGGTATAATAGGTCTCTGGTACTGCTGCTAACTCAGACCAAGGTAATTGGCTATCTACGGGATAAATCTGCTCATTTGGAAGTAGAGCATATTCAGCATAAGAACCGTCAAGGGCATGTCCCATTTCACCCCATGATAGAGACAATTTTTTATCCAATTTGTAAATCTCTCCTTGTCGTTTCAACCACTTGTCCTACACACTCAATCCCCAAAATTCGAGGAAATTGAACATCTGGAGATAGACCTTTCCGAGTGAAAATTTCTGAATGATTGATCCCAAAACCTTTAATCTTGACTAGAGTCCAGCCTTCTTTTACATTCGGGAATTCTCATTCTTCTAGAACAAATTTTTCTGGACCACCAGGCTCATAAATCACCATGGATTTCATTTTTTGATTCATAGAACTTCTCTTTAGCTTGCTAATTCTAGTAGTTTTCGTACAAAGTCATTTGCAGGCTGCATTTTTATTTCCTGTGGCGTGCCATATTGCTGGATTTCTCCCTTATCTAAAACGAGGATTTTCGTGCCTAGTTTCAAGGCTTCTGTTATATCGTGTGTGATAAACACAACTGTAATGCCGGTTTCTTCATGCAAGGATTTCAACTCATGCTGCAGTTGATAGCGCGTAATAGCATCCACTGCTCCAAAAGGTTCATCCATTAGCAAAATATTAGGAGTTGCAGCTAATGCACGTGCAATCCCCACTCGTTGCGCCTGTCCGCCCGAAAGAGCTGCTGGATAGCGATTTTTTAGCTGGGTATCCAAACCAAGCATAGCTAACTTTTCATTGATAATCTTCTCTATTTCTGCCTGATTTTTCTTTTGCAAATTCAACACATAAGCGATATTCTCGGCAACTGTCAAATGCGGAAAAAGCCCATTTCCTTGAATCGAATAACCGATGTTTCGTCGCAATTCAATCAAATCCGTGTCCTGCACATCTTGACCATTGATAAGGATTTGCCCTTGATTCGGCTTGACCAAACCATTTATCATCTTTAACAATGTCGTTTTGCCTGAGCCAGAAGTCCCCACAACTGTCAGAAAAGTGCCGTCTTCAATCTTTAGATTTAGATTTTTGATAATGTCTTGATTTCCATAAGATTTGCTAATTTCTTTGTATTCAATCATTTTTTCAAAATTCCTTTCTCTACAAGATAGTCATGAGCGACTTTAGCCGGCTCTTCTTTGTCATTTTCTACTTTGTGGTTTAGTTCTGCCATTTTACTATCTGTTAAAATACCATCTAATTTTGCCAATGCTTTTTTCAATTGTGGGTATTTTTTTAGAGTAGCTTCTCGAACAACTGTCCCTGCCTGATAAGAAGGATAGATTTTTTTATCATCTTTCAAAACCACTAGATTGGCACCATAAAGCTGTCCATCTGTGGTAAAAATATCAATCGCATCAACTTTTCCGGATTTAATAGCCTGATATTTCAGTCCGCTATCCATATCCACTTGAGATTTGAACTTCATACCATAGGCAGATTGTAAACGTGCAAAACCGTCTTCACGACCAAAGAAATCATACTCCGCACCAAAAGTTAAATTAGGACTAGCTTTAGCAAGATCGCTAAAGGTTTTAATATTGTATTTTTCTGCTACATCCTTGCGAACGGCTAAGCCATATGTGTTATTAAAGCCAAATGTATTTACCCAAGCAAGTTGATATTTCTTGCGGTATTGACTTTCAAGCGTCTTAAATTGACTTTCATCATACGAGCCTGATTTTTTGAGAATAACTTCCCAGATTGTACCGGTGTATTCGGCATAAATATCAAATTCCCCTTTAATCATCGCTGGATGGATATTGGCAGTCCCACCACCGACACCTTTAGTCATTTTGACCTTCAGATTGGTGTATTCTTCAATGACTTGTTTTTGCATTTCTCCTAAGATATAGTTTTCTGTCTGTGGCTTGGTCGCAATCTTGACCGTTCCACCCATTGGATTCATTTGCAAAAATGCGATGATTCCTGCCATCAAAAGAACTATAGAGCTGAAAACAGCTAACCATTTTTTAGATACTTTTTTATGACGTAAGATTGATTTTTCAACCAAAGAAAGGAGAAAATCAAAGACCAATGCCAACAAAGCTACTAAAATACTTCCGACCAAGGTCAAGGTTTGATTATTAGTGGTAATCCCACGGTAGATCGCAACCCCCAGACCGCCAGCACCGACGAAAGAGGCAATCCCAGCTAGCGCAATGGTCATCGTCACCATATTGCGAAAACCAGACATCATGACCGGAAAGGCAAGTGGCAACTGAACCTTGGTTAAAATCTGCTTGCGAGTAGAACCCATTCCTTCTGCTGCTTCAACGAGAAGCGGATCAACACCTGTAATACCTGTATAAGTGCTCCGTACCATAGGTAAAAGTGCATACAAGGTTAAAGCTACAATTGCTGTTTTGTTACCAATTCCTGTAATTGAAATCAAAATCCCTAAAAGGGCAATAGAGGGAATTGTATAAAGAATATTCACTATTCCGATAACGACACCAGCCCAGCTTTTTTTGAAACTGATGAAAATTCCAAGTCCAACTCCCAAAATTAAAGCAAGTAAGATAGACAAGCCCGATATCCAGACATGATCCCACACCATACTAAATAGAAACTGCCATTGATTGGTCACTAATTTAATGAACTCGTTCATGCTTTATCCTTTCTTGGCTTGGTTAAATTTGCCACGATACGCTCCAAATAAGTCTCAAATTCATCAATTTCTAGGTCAGAAAATCCGCTGTAAAAGATTTCAATTATTTCCTTAGAAATCGCATTATACTCATCTTGCAGACCTTTGGCATAGCCCGTCAAACAAATCATCTTTTTTCGCTTATCTTTTTCATGATAGCACCGCTCCACAAGGTTCATGCTAATCATTCGGTCAATCATTTTCGTAAGAGTATTCAACGTCAAGCCAGTCTTCTCCGATAATTCGGTTTGACTCTGATAATCTTTTTGCCAAAGCGCATGTAAAATGCGTCCTTGCTCTCCGTTAAAGGCTTGAATTCCTCGTTCTAACAAAATGTGGTTCATCAGTCGATTGGACAAACGATGAATTTTCCCGATGTAAAACCCACCATTGATTACTTTTTTACTCATTTTCCTTCTTTCTAAAATATACGATATAGAAGTTTACGTTTATTCTACTGTATAGAACATTTTTTGTCAAAGATTTTGTTTAAAAAAAGAAGCTGGGGCAAAAGTGCCTAGCTTCTATTATTTATGCGTTATGCTTGCAAAGCGCAGCGGTTTGGAGAAATTCATTAGGCGCTTCCGTACTAATGAACCACTGTGGAGCAACAAAATCAAAAACTTTTAAATGATTAACTTTTGTTCCACACTATGAAATAATCTTTTGTACCCGTTCCCTTAAATCAGGAATTACGGTTTCTGCAAACCAAGGATTCTTAGCCATCCAAATTTGATTTCGTGGTGAGGGGTGGACAAGCGGGAAAAATTCTGGCAAGTAGTCTTGATAATGTTTTACCGTATCAGTTAGTTTTACAGTTCCTTTTTGATGAAGGTAGTATTTTTGAGCATACTGACCAATGAGAATCGTCAATTCAAGATCTGGCAGCAATTCTAAAATCAGCTGATGCCATTTTTCAGCAAAGCCCTTGCGAGGCGGTAAATCGCCTGATTTTCCATGACCTGGGAAATAAAAATCCATTGGAATCGCAGCAAAATAACCTGAATGATAAAAAGTATCATAATCAACCCCCATCCATTCACGCAAGCGATCACCACTCTTATCATTCCAGTACAAGCGTGTTTCCTGCGCTTTGATGCCCGGCGCTTGACCGACAATGTTAATACGTGCCGTTTTAGGCGCTGCAAAAAGTGGCTCAATTCCTCGCTCGGTATATACTTGATTTTGTGAATCAGCCATAATAGCTTTCTTAATATCTTCTAGCGTTTCCATTTCTTGCCTCTATTTTTGATAATTTTTCATCATGTAGCTTTTCAAATCAGTTGCTTGCCGTCCTGTGATTGTCCGAAAATCATCTGTCACAATGTCCAAACAGCCTCGGCTTCCAGCTTGGTAAAGAGAAGCCAGCACAACACCGAAACCTTTTGGTTGGTCATAAAGGACAGCAAATTCCTCAACTGTCACCGGCTGGTAGCTAATCTCGTGACCAGAAACCTCGGACAAAAGATTAGCCAGCTCCAACATTGTGTAATTGCGTTCTTGAGTCAAAACATACGTCTTTCCCTGTAGGACAGGCGACATAGCCAGTTTGACAATAGCTTCTGCACTATCTTCTCGCGAAATAAAGCTCATTTTGGCATTTTCCATTGGATAGATGACCGCCTTGCGCTCTATTAACTCAGGTAAATAAGGTACCAATGGATCAGCATACATAGCATTTTTGATAATGCTGTAAGAAAATCCAGCTGATGCTAGACGAGTATTGGCATAAGCAAAGAAAGCCGCCATGTGAAAAGGGCTATTAACTTGATCGGCGAAAAATCCAACAAAGATAAAGTGCTTAACTCCAGCTCTTTCTGCCGCAATAACTGAATTTTCAAACTCGGGTACACGCACAATACTTGGATGAGAAATACTTGGAATGTAAATCAAAACATCCGTTCCACGCCAAGCCTCGACCATAGAATCCACATCTAAATAATCAGCTTCTCTGACATCAATCCCTGCTGCTGCATACTGGCTCGCTTTTTGGGGACTCCGAACAGATAGCCGAATGTCATTAGAATTTAAATATTTTTGTGCTTCAGCAACGACCTTTTGCCCCAATTGACCTGTCGCACTTGTAATTGTATAAATCATAATGGTCCTCTTTCTTTGAAAGAAACTCAACTATTTCTAGCTGAGTTTACGTCCTTTATTTAATCAATTCATAGATTGCCTCAGCATAAATAGCTGCTGCACGGAAAAGATCTTCTACATCTATAAATTCATTTGCTTGGTGCATGGTATCTGTATAGCCTGGGAACATGGCACCATAAGCAACACCGCGTTTCAAGAGACGACCAAACGTTCCTCCACCAATAATTTGCTCATAACCTTTCAGACCTGTTTGCTTTTCATACACATCTAAAAGTGTCTTCACAAGCGGATCTTCCATTGGAACATAGTGGGGAACATGCTCGTGCTCGGACAATGTCACTGTCTCCACAGGTAAGTTTTCCAATTTAGATTTGATCATTTCTGGATTGGTTCCTTGTGGATAGCGGAAATTAAGGGCAATGGTGTTGTCGTTGCTTGCTTCATCGAAGCGGAAAACACCAGCATTCATAGAGAGAGCACCCATTTTTTCATCTACATAATCTACTTTCAGAGCTTTTCCTGCATGGTCTTCTAAAAGAATGTTCCCAGCCACTTCAAGATAATCCTTAGCAGAACCTGCAAAGTCAAACTGGGTCAAGAATTTCGCCAAATAAGTCGCACCATTAACACCAGATTGCGGTGAAGCGCCATGAGCAGATTTACCAACAATTGTAACTGTTATTTGACCACTCGGTAATTCTTGGTATTCAAATTGAAGTCCGTGTTCTTTTGCAAATTCGTCCAATTTATCTACAAGATTTGGCACATTTCCTGATACTACTGCTGTTGCAGATTCAGGGACCATATTTTCACGAAGTCCACCAGTAAAGCTATGCAAGCGCGCAGCTCCGCTATTTTCCCCTGCAAAATGAAGATATTCGGTAATATTTCCTTTTTCACCATTGATAATCGGAAATTCTGCATCTGGCGAAAAACCAAAATCTGGCTCTGGCAGACCAACATGTTTGAAATAATAGTCCATATCAGCCCAACCAGATTCTTCATCTGTACCAACTACAAAACGAACTTTCTTAGACGTCGACAAACCTAATTCTTTGATGATTTTCAGTCCATAATAGCAAGCCATCGTTGGCCCTTTGTCATCACTCGCACCACGCGCATAGAGTTTTCCATTTTTAATTGTTGGTGTATAAGGATCTGTATCCCAACCACTTCCAGCCGGCACCACATCCATGTGCGCAAAAATTCCAAGCACTTCTTTTCCTTCGCCATATTCAAAATGCCCTGCATAATTGTCCACATTCTTTGTTGGATAGCCATCACGCGCAGCTAGTTCTAAGAATTTTTCCAAAGCCTTAACAGGTCCAGGCCCAAAAGGATGTTTTTTATCTGCTTTCATGTCATCTCGCTCGGAGTTAATTTCCAAAAGGCTAAACAAGTCAGCCAATAGAGCGTCGCGACGTTTCTCAACTTCTGCTTTAAAATCAATCGTCATAAAATCAGATTCCTTTCTATCAACGTTTTTCAATAATCTCGTCCACTGGCAAACGATAGCTTGGCTCCAGTTTGTCATCTGTATAACCAACGGTAATTAAAAGTTCTGGACGGAAGCGTTCATCAATATCTAGCACTTGATTGACTTTCGACTTATCAAATCCAAGTATAATATTGGAAGCAATTCCTTGGTCAGTCAAAGCCAACACAAGATTCATTGCCACCAAACCAGCATTTAAAGCCAAATAATCACTTTTTTGTTGCTCAGAATAATGACTATACTCAACCGGTAAATTTTGCATATAATATTGCAACAATTCGTCGGACATATTATTAACCCCAGCCACACGAGCAATTTTCCGAGCGCGTTTAACTAAGTCTGTATCTGTAAAAAGAGCAATCGTCACAGGTGCTTCTGTGATTTGGTCTTTGTTTGCACCGAAAGCAATCTCAGCCAGCTCTGCATTTTTCTCACGCACAACTACAAATTTCCAAGGCTGGCTATTGTGAGCACTTGGCGCTAAAGTTGCAATTTCAATCGCCGTCCGCACATCTTTCGGATCAACTGCTTTATCATTGAAATGCTTCGTTGCATGACGCTTTTTATTTAATTCAAGAAATTTCATAGGGACTTTCCTTTTCTTATTATACTAATTTCATTTTACCATAAATTGGAAGAGCTTGCAGAGGTTTTTCACGAGAAATAGTCTGATGAACTTGCTTCCCTAAAATCTAGGAGTTGGTTATCTTTTTATCTGTAGATTTGCTCAATTTCTCCTGCACAGCCTCTGCCACTTTTCGCGGCACACCCACTTCGACAATTTCATCCACGCTGGCTTTCTTGATGTTGGTCAAGGATTTAAAATGTCGCATCAAATTTTGCTTGCGCTTGGGACCCAGTCCTTCAATGCCATCTAGTTGTGATGAGAAGGAATTCTTAGACCGGAGCTGGCGATGGAAGGTAATGGCAAAGCGGTGGACTTCATCTTGGATGCGCTGCAAAAGGAAAAATTCCTGTGAATTGCGAGATAATTCGACCACTTCCAATGGATCACCAAAAAGTAATTCATGAGTCTGATGCTTGTCGTTCTTTTGCAAACCAGCGATAGGAATATCTAAACCTAATTGATGTTGAATGACGTCTTTAGCAACGTTGACTTGGCCCTGACCACCATCAATGACAATCAGATCAGGCGGTATTAAACCATCTCGCATAACTCGGCTGTAGCGACGCTTGATGACTTCCCGCATACTGGCATAGTCATCCGGACCGATAACTGTCTTAATCTTATACTTGCGATAATCTTTTTTGCTGGGTTTGCCATTAATAAAAACCACCATAGCTGAAACAGGACTTGTCCCCATAATATTGGAATTATCAAACGACTCAATCCGAACTGGAGTGGGAATATTGAGGAGCCGGCCTAGATTTTCAATTGCTCCTTGCGTTTTTTCAACAGATTTCTCTAATAAGTCAAACTTCTGCTGTAAACTAACTTGAGCATTCTTAATTGCTAGATTGACCAGCTGTTTCTTTTCTCCTCGTTGAGGCTTAAGAATTTTTGTATCCACCACAGCCCGTACTGATTCCTCGTCAATATCAGATGGAATCAAAATTTCATTGGGCACCAGATGAGATTTATTCTGATAAAATTGTCCAATATAAGTAAGAAAATCCTCGTCAGGGTCATTGTAATAAGGAAACATATTTACATCTCGCTCAATGAGTTTTCCTTGACGGACAAAGAAAACCTGCACACACATCCATCCTTTGTCCACATAATAGCCAAAGACATCCCGATTTTGTAAATCCCTTGCCATCACTCGTTGCTTGGTGCGAAGTGTCGCAATACTTTGAAGCAAATCTCGGTATTCAGCTGCTTTTTCAAATTCCATCTTTTCAGCAGCACTAGTCATTTTTCCTTTCAATTCATCAATAATCTTATTATCATGACCTTTGAGGAAATCTGCTACTTCTTGAGCCATCTCTTGAAAGAAATGTGGATCATTATGGCAGATAGTGTGAGCTCGGCACTGCCCGATGTGGTAGTAGAAACAAACTTTTTCAGGCGGATTAGTGCATTTGCGAAAAGGGAAAATTCGATCCAGCAGGCGCTTAATTTCATTGGCAGCACCTACATCAGGATAAGGACCAAAGTAGAGACCCCCATCCTTTTTGACCTGACGCGTAATAATTAGACGCGGATATGTCTCATTGGTAATTTTGATAAAAGGGTAGGACTTATCATCCTTGAGCATGATGTTGTACTTAGGCTGATTTTCCTTGATGAGATTGATTTCAAGCAGCAAAGCTTCAATGTTAGACTCCGTGACAATAAACTCAAAATCCTCAATCTCAGACACCAGTGCTTCGGTCTTAGTATCATGGCTCCCACGAAAATAAGAGCGCACTCGATTGCGCAAATTCTTAGCCTTACCTACGTAAATAATGGTACCATTTTTATCTTTGTGAATATAGCAACCTGGACTGGTTGGCAGCAATTCTAATTTTGATTTAATCAAGTTATTCATAATTATCATTATAGCAAAAATGAGCAAAAGGAAGTAAAAAGGAACACAGAAAGCCTAAATGATTTGCAATATAAAGAAAGAGGACAACAACGCCCTCTTTCAATAACTGAGATTCCAATTATCTTAATTGACAATGGTCTTCGTTTCGATATTATTCAAAATCAAGATATTCTTTTTCAAGTTCAAGAACTTCTTCCATCGTTGCACATTCTGTAAGAGCACGTTGAGCGAGTTCTTGCATCTTCTTCGTATCCAATTTCTTCATCAAGCTACGTGTACGAAGAACAGATGTTGCACTCATTGAGAACTCATCCAGACCGATACCAACTAGAAGTGGAACAGCAGTTTGATCGCCTGCCATTTCACCACACATACCAGCCCACTTACCTTCAGCGTGAGCAGCTTTGACCACTCGATCCACTAAGCGAAGGATAGAAGGATTGTATGGTTGGTACAAGTAAGAAACTTGTTCATTCATACGGTCAGCAGCCATTGTGTATTGAATCAAGTCATTGGTACCAATTGAGAAGAAGTCAACTTCTTTTGCAAATTGGTCAGCAAGCATTGCTGCCGCTGGAATTTCAATCATGATACCAACTTGAATATTGTCCGCAACTGCCACACCCTCTGCAAGCAATTTAGCTTTTTCTTCTTCCAAAATGCCTTTTGCAGCACGGAATTCAGTCAACAAAGCAACCATTGGGAACATGATACGCAATTGTCCATGCACAGATGCACGCAAAAGTGCACGTAATTGTGTGCGGAACATTGCATTTCCTGTTTCAGAAATAGAAATACGAAGAGCACGGAATCCAAGGAACGGATTCATTTCTTTTGGCAAATCAAAGTAAGGAAGTTCTTTGTCTCCACCAATGTCCATTGTACGGACAACAACTGGTTTGCCATTCATCCCTTCAAGTACAGCTTTATAAGCTTCATACTGCTCATCTTCTGTTGGGAAATCTTGCGAATCCATATAAAGAAACTCAGTACGGTAAAGCCCGACAGCTTCTGCACCATTTGCATTCACACCTTCGACATCTTTAGGTGTACCGATATTTGCAGCCAGTTCAAAATGTTTTCCGTCAGCTGTTACTGTTTCAGCATCTTTCAGCAAATCCCATTCAGCTTTTTGCTTTGCATAGGCTTCACCCGCTGCTTTAAAGGTTGCAACTTGTTCTTCTGTTGGATTGATAATAACCTCACCAGTAATTCCATTCACGGCAACTATATCACCGTCTTTTACTAATTCGGTAATGTTATTTGTTCCAAGAACCGCAGCAATTTCAAGAGTACGAGCCATAATAGCTGAGTGACTTGTACGTCCACCAATATTGGTTACAAAAGCTTTAACAAAGTTTTTATCTAATTGAGCGGTATCAGAAGGAGTCAAGTCATGGGCAATCACAACTACTTCTTCATTAATCATAGCAGGGTTTGGCAAGCGTACACCAAGCAAGTGAGCCAACACACGTTTGGTCACGTCGCGAATATCTGCTGCACGTTCTTGCATGTATGGATTATCTTCCATATTTTCAAAGAGAGTGATGAACATGTCTGTTACTTCTTTCAGACCTGCTTCAGCATTCACTTTTTTTGCACGAATTGTTTCTTTAATCTGACCAATCATTTCTGGGTCAGAAAGTACCATTAAATGAGCATCAAATACTTGAGCTGCTTCTTCTCCAAGGCTTTCTACTGCTTTCTCACGGATAACAGAAAGCTCGTTCTGTGAAGCTTCAAGAGCTACATCCAAACGAGCCTCTTCTGCATTTGTATCTTCGACTGAAGCAGTCTCAAATGATAAATCCGGTTGAACGAGTAGATATGCCTTAGCAACAGCAACACCGTCAGATGCTGCAATTCCTTTTAGCATTTCTGTCATGTTAAGCCAATCCTTCTTTTGTCATTGTTTCTGCGATTGCTACAATTGCATCATCAGCGTCTGCACCTTCTGCAGTAATTGTTACATCAGCCCCTTGACCAACACCAAGGCTCATAACACCCATGATTGATTTAAGGTTTACTGATTTACCTTTGTATTCAAGAGTAATATCTGAAGCAAATTTGCTAGCAGTTTGAACTAACAAAGTTGCTGGACGTGCGTGAATACCTGTTTCTGCCACAATGTGGAAATCTTTAGAAGCCATAGTTTGACTCTCCTTTAATGTAATCTTTTTGGGGTCTCATGTGATAACCCTTACAATTCTAGATTATAACATCTTTGTAAAATTTTTTCAAGAATTTTATGTGTATTCAGCAAGTCTTTTTTATGAGAATTACTGAAATTTCATTAAAACGAGATTTTCACTATCCAATTGATTGACACATTTTTTATCCATTGTTCCCTAAGGAAAGCTTAGTCTAACGAAGCCCAAAATAGGAGTTCATCCTATCTTTTTCTTTTTTAATAAAACACTATATCTAGTATCATGATATTTAAAACCCCAAAACAAAACACAATATTTAGAACATAATAGTTGACAAAATTCCCTGTTTTGGATATACTAATTCCATACTGAATTTAAAGAAATTAGGAGTTCATTATGGTAACTATTTATTCAAAAAATAATTGCGTTCAATGCAAAATGACAAAACGCTTCTTAGACACTAACCATGTAGAATATCGTGAAATCAATTTGGACGAACAGCCTGAATACATCGATCATGTGAAAAGCTTAGGCTTTAATGCTGCTCCAGTCGTTCAGACTCCAACGGAAGCATTTTCCGGTTTTCAACCAGGTAAATTGAAAAAATTATCATAATTTATGACATGTACATAATGGGAGAAATGGTTAAAACTGCGATAACTAGACAAGACCTTCTCCGTTCACTTTTTATACTCGGAAGAGTACCTTTGATGAAAACTTTGTTTTCTTCGTTCACCACCTCAACACTTTTCAAAACTGTTGAGTAACTTTGTGGGGTGAGACTACGAACTAAAATTTGCAATTTTTAGTTCTTGCCCACCCCTCTTTCTTTTGCCAAATATCAAACCTAACATTTAGAAAAGGAACACTATGGGACTCAAACAATTAGAAGATGTGACGTATTTCCGTCTCAATAATGAAATCAACCGTCCAATCAACGGACAGATTATGCTTCACAAAGATAAGGAAGCCTTGGAAGCATTCTTTAAAGAAAATGTTGAACCAAATACAAAAAAATTCTCTTCTATCACAGAAAAAATTCACTATTTAATTCAAGAAAACTATTTAGAAAAAGAATTCATCCAGCTTTATTCACCTGAATACATCGAAGAGCTAGCCAGCTTCATTCATGAACAAGATTTTCATTTTAAATCTTTCATGGCAGCTTATAAATTCTATAATCAATATGCTCTCAAAACAAATGACGGTGAATATTACCTTGAAAGCATGGAAGACCGCGTTCTTTTCAATGCGCTCTATTTTGCCGACGGTGATGAAGCAATTGCCAAAGATATTGCCAATGAAATCATTCATCAACGGTATCAACCAGCAACTCCAAGTTTCTTGAATGCCGGACGTGCTAGGCGTGGTGAATTAGTTTCTTGTTTCTTGATTCAAGTCACTGATGATATGAATTCAATCGGTCGTTCTATCAATTCAGCTCTGCAATTATCTCGGATTGGCGGTGGCGTTGGAATTTCCCTCAGTAACCTGCGGGAAGCAGGTGCCCCTATCAAAGGTTATGAAGGGGCTGCTTCTGGTGTAGTACCAGTTATGAAGCTCTTTGAAGACAGCTTTTCATACTCTAATCAATTAGGTCAACGTCAAGGAGCTGGTGTTGTTTATCTTAATGTCTTTCACCCAGATATTATTGCTTTTCTTTCAACTAAGAAAGAGAATGCCGATGAAAAAGTTCGGGTTAAAACTCTTTCTTTAGGAGTTGTCATTCCAGATAAATTTTATGAATTGGCTCGTAAGAATGAGGAAATGTACCTCTTCAGTCCTTACTCTATTGAACGCGAGTACGGTGTCCCATTTGCTTATATTGATATTACTGAAAAATATGACGAATTGGTTGCCAATCCTAAGATTAGTAAAACGAAGATTAAAGCTCGTGATTTAGAAACTGAAATTTCCAAGTTGCAGCAGGAATCTGGCTATCCTTATGTAGTTAATATCGATACTGCTAATCGTGCGAATCCAGTAGACGGCAAGATTATCATGAGCAATCTCTGCTCCGAAATCCTGCAAGTCCAAGAACCAAGCCTCTTGAATGACGCTCAAGAATTCGTTCGTTTAGGAACAGATGTTTCTTGCAATCTCGGCTCTACCAATGTGGTTAATATGATGACTTCGCCAGATTTTGGTAAGTCTATCCGTACCATGACGCGGGCGCTGACATTTGTTACAGACAGTTCTCACATCAAAGCTGTTCCGACTATTGACCACGGCAACAGCTTAGCTCACACTTTTGGGCTAGGTGCCATGGGCTTGCACAGTTATCTGGCTCAGCAATTGATTGAATACGGATCAGCTGAATCTGTTGAGTTTACCAGCATTTACTTTATGCTCATGAATTATTGGACACTTGTTGAGTCCAATAATATTGCCCGCGAGCGCGGGGTGGTTTTCCATAACTTTGAAAAGTCTGATTATGCAAATGGTTCATACTTTGACAAATATGTGACTGGTGATTTTGTACCAAAATCTGACCGAGTGAAAAAACTCTTTGAAAATATCTTTATTCCTTCTGCAAAAGATTGGACTGAGCTACGCGAGAAAGTCATGACAGACGGTCTTTATCACCAAAATCGCTTAGCTGTTGCGCCGAATGGTTCTATCAGCTATATCAATGATGTCTCTGCTTCTATCCACCCAATTACACAACGCATTGAAGAACGCCAAGAAAAGAAAATCGGAAAAATCTACTACCCAGCAGCAGGACTGTCAACTGAGACTATTCCTTACTATACTAGCGCTTACGACATGGATATGCGTAAAGTCATTGACGTTTATGCAGCAGCTACTGAGCACGTAGATCAAGGGTTATCTCTGACCCTCTTTATGCGCAGCGACATTCCACAAGGACTCTACGAATGGAAAACCGAATGCAAACAAACGACACGCGACCTGTCTATCCTGCGCAACTATGCCTTTAACAAGGGCATCAAATCAATCTATTATGTCCGTACCTTTACAGATGACGGCGGCGAAGTTGGAGCCAACCAGTGTGAGAGCTGCGTGATTTAACGAGAATTAAAATTTCTAAAAGCCTTTCAGAACAAATTTAAACTATCTGTAAACAATAAGAATCAACTGGAATAAAAGAAAGTAATCAACATGAAAACCTATTATAAAGCCATAAACTGGAATGCCATTGAAGATGTCATTGACAAATCTACTTGGGAAAAACTGACCGAGCAGTTCTGGCTCGATACACGAGTCCCCCTCTCCAACGATTTGGACGACTGGAGAAAATTATCACCTGAAGAAAAAGACCTTGTTGGTAAGGTCTTCGGCGGATTAACATTATTGGATACGATGCAATCCCAATCAGGTGTCGAAGCTATCCGAGGAGATATTCGCACACCTCATGAAGAGGCTGTGTTGAATAACATCCAATTCATGGAGTCTGTTCACGCTAAGTCGTATTCATCTATTTTCTCAACCCTTAACACGAAATCAGAAATTGACGAAATTTTTGAATGGACCAATACAAATCCTTATTTGCAAAAGAAAGCAGAAATTATCAACGAGATTTACCTCAATGGAAATGCTCTTGAAAAGAAGGTTGCCAGTGTCTTTTTAGAAACCTTCCTCTTCTACTCTGGTTTCTTTACTCCGCTCTACTATCTTGGAAATAACAAATTAGCCAATGTAGCTGAAATCATCAAATTGATTATCCGCGATGAATCTGTCCACGGAACGTATATTGGCTATAAATTCCAATTAGGCTTTAACGAATTACCAGAAGAAGAGCAAGAAACATTCCGAGAGTGGATGTACGACTTGCTCTACACCCTCTATGAAAATGAGGAAGGCTACACAGAAACCTTATATGACGGTGTCGGCTGGACAGAAGAAGTCAAAACTTTCCTTCGTTATAATGCTAATAAAGCTCTCATGAATCTTGGTCAAGACCCACTTTTCCCTGACACGGCTGATGACGTCAATCCGATTGTCATGAATGGTATTTCAACCGGAACTTCTAACCACGACTTCTTTTCTCAAGTCGGAAACGGTTATCTTCTTGGTGAAGTTGAAGCCATGCAAGATGATGATTACAATTATGGGTTACAAAATATCAATTAACAAAAATAACATCTGATAACACAAAAACACGAATGAAGCAAGACTAGCAAGTAGCTGAAACTAAAATCGTTCGTGTTTTTATTATATTATTGTAAATGATTGTACTATTTTTACATCGCTATCGAAACATCGCAAACAGCATAACGAGAGCTGCTGGTGTGTTGTTTAAAATATGCACAGCTATTGAATCTTTCAGATTTCCTCGACGTGCAAAGGCAGCATAAAGGACTAATCCCATGGCAAAATAAAGTGGAAACTCTGTCCATTTTGAGATATGAGGAAGTGCAAAAATGATAGATGTTATGATGGCTGCTGATATTTTTTGATCTTTCTCAAAGAAAAAGATTGTCGCAAAACCACGGAATACTAATTCTTCAATCACCGGAGCTATTATTGCAACAGTTACTACATATAACAGAGCAAAAAAGATATGATTAACAGACATAATTTTTCCTAGATTTTGTAAAGCACTATCGTTACTGGTCGTACTTTGCCCTGTTAAAAAGATGTTTAGATAAGTTCCTAAAACCGCTACTACTCTTGCCGCTAAAAAGAACAACAATGCTTTCCCAAAATCTCCCCAAGAAAATGACAGGACTTTGATATCCTCTGAGACATGTGTCTGGTATCTCCTCCATAAAGTGCGGATAGCAAAAAACACGAGCACAAGGTAGGCTAAAACCAGTAAAATTTCTGTATATATTGGTAGATTTTGTCCTTTTGCTAAGAATAACATAGGAATGCCATTGATGACCATGACTAACACAATCAGTCCCAATAACTTTAAAATGCCAAGTCCAATATGGGCTATTTTTTTCATTAAAATGCTCCTCGTATAACTAGTTATGTTTCATGAGATTGGGACAGAACTTATCTTGAAAAATTTAAGTTCGTAGTTCCCTCCCTGCAAGACTGCTCAACAGTCTCCCTGACTGTTGAGGCGGTGGATAAAAAACAGAGTTTTCGTCAAAAGTGTTCTTTCTAGCTTGAAAAGCGAACAGGTTTGAGACTTGCTTCGCAAGCCCTATCCGCCACCTCAAAGCAATGCTTTGAGCAATCACCTACTGTGCTATTCGCTTATCACTAAATGAGATAGAGTCAGAGATACTTTTTGACCAGCCTTATTTAAAGTATTTCTTTATCATAGAAATATTTACTACATTGATGTAGAGGTGGATAAAGACCACGATTGCAATAGGAAGGTATTGAACTTCACGTAATAGAAGCGAAATAGTGAACAGGAGGATGTAAAACGCTGGCAAAATGAACTGATTTAACTGAAAAAGAATCTTAAAGCTCTGCTCATAATGTGCTTCTCTTTCTGCTTCATCATAGGTCTTCATCAAGGCTAAAACATCTTCAGGAAATGTAACGATTGGCAATTTAAAATGCCGAACCTGCTCAATTGTCTTTTGGAGACAATATTGTCCATATAGAATAAAAGTAAGTGCTACATAAGGAAATAAACTGCCTGTAATCAAAACACTATTTTTAGTAATGAATACATTAAATGATGTTAGTATATCAAAAATCGTCAAGATTGTCACAACGTCTAATAAAATAGTACCATATTCCAGATTTTTGAACATCTTCTGATAAAGTTGTTCATTTAATTCATCTCCATTTGTTGACTGCTTTTGAATTGTTCGACTAGACTGTAGTAAATAAATCGTCATGCAGAATAAAAGCAGATTGAGCACACGAATAATCCAACCCCAAAGTATGCTATTTAAAAAGATTGGAAAATGGAAATTTCCGAGCCAACTACTTGCTACAAAAATTCCTAGCAAAACACTCACTACTAGTAAACCACTAATTTTCATCCATTTTTTCATCGCTATTCTCCTTTAGATAAAATACATTTTCTACGTTTTCTCCAAAAATATGTGCAATCTTCAAGGCAATGATGACAGACGGAGCATACTCTCCCCGCTCAATCAAACTGACGGTTTGTCGAGAAACTCCTGCTTTTTTAGCCAACTCTGTTTGATTCAACCTATCTCGCGCTCGAAGTTCTTTTAATCGATTTTCCAGCTTCATATGCTCCTCTCCTTTCATCTCTATTGTAACTCATTCGTGTCACTTTGTCAACTATTATTGTCAAAAATAATATTATCATTGTCAATTTAATGTAGAAATTTATTCAATTCATATAAAAATCCCCCAAAGTTAGTTTTGTATCCAACTTTGAGGGAATTCTTCAACATGATGTTGATTTTCTTGCTTCAACTAGTCATTATTCTTTTTTGAACGTTTTGCTAAGATGAAGATGACAACTCCTAAAATGACAATTCCTACTAAACCAAGGAAGGTTACTTTTTCACCAGTTGACGGAAGGAAGCCACGTTTATTTTGTTTTGGTGCTTCTTTGACAACTTTGTAATTTACTTTGTAAGTAGAGAAGTGGGTTGTTTTAAAGCTAATCGTTTGATCTTTGTTGAGAACAAAATCAAATTTTTCCGCTTGCTTGCCGTCTTTCATAGCATAAACAGATTCCACCGTAGCACCTTGCTTCACTGGCACTGTCACTAATGTTGAGCTGACTTGTGATACTGTTTCGCCTTTTGGATTGGTCAAGGTAATGTCATAGCTGTCTGCGTTTTCTTCAATCGTCTTTTTAACTGCTAATTTGAGATTAGCTTTCACTAAATCTACATTTTGCAAGCGAACACCTGTGGCTGTATCCACTAAGGTATCAGAAGTTTCGCCTGGTTTAGGTTTTTCAGTATCCGATGAACTAGATGTAGACGTTTCATTTGTACTTGACGAAGATTGAGATTGAGATGTAGACGAAGTGGAAAATGTGGTTGAAGATGACTCACTTGTACTTGAAGATGGTTCTGAGCCAGAGCTTGGTGGCGTTTGCTCATTTTTAATCTTTTCTTCCATTTCAGCTTCTAGAGCTTTCATTTCTTTAAAGACTTCCTCTGCACGCGCCATACTAGACGCAGTCACTTCTTCTGACGAAGCTCCACCTGCAGCTGCGTATTGTTCATCTAATTTGGCTTGTTCTTCAATCAATCGTGCTTCCAAAGCTTTCCATTTTTCTTGAATGCTATTGCCAAATAATTTTTGATGCTTGGCTGCCATATCGTAAATGTGTGACGCAACCCAGTACCAAGAATCTTTGTCATATTTCGTTGTATCAACTTGATAAGCAGCATAAGTATTGTTGATATTTCCATAGTATGGCAAGTATGGTGCAAATCGAGGACTACCAACAGAAAGCCACATTGTGCCACCACCCATGCTGGCAGGGATATTATCTTTCAATTGGAAAATATGGGCTTCCATTACATTTGGATTGCCAAGAGGATATTTGTAGACTGGATCTACTTTTCCACGTTGAGGAATGCCTTTCCCGTCCAATTCCATTTGATCAAGGGGCTTAAATGGCGTTCCTTCAAAACGGTTCCGCTGCATCCGCATCACATCTGCAACGCTGATTTTTTTATTGCTAGATTGCAACAAATCAAAATATTTATCATCATAATTGACTGGTGCGTCTGGGTTCAAAGCCTTAATACCAGCCCAAGCCCGTGAACGATCAGCTTCTGCCATTGGCGGATTGTAAGATTGGGAAATATGGAATTTACCATCGATTTCCTTATAAGAATTAGCATCACGCGCTACTTTTTCCACATTTTCTGAGGCAATAACATTTTCCTTATCATTAAAATCAACACTTCCTAAGAAGAAGGTATTAGGGAAAATACTGTATTTGTCGTCTGGATATTTAATGGCAACATATTGATGACCAGACAAGATTTCCATGTACCAGACACCTGTCTTATCTGCAATTGTCACAATGTTTCCTTCAGCAGCTCCTTGTTTTTTGACAATCTCTGCGATGAGCTCCACACCTTCACGAGCTGTTTTGACATGTGGCAAGACAACCGTTGTCATGATAGATTCTGCCAGACCTTTTTCCACATAAGGATCAACTTTCTGGATAGCTTTATTCGCCTTAGCTGACACTGTAGCAGAAATGGAAACTCCATGCTCATTGAAGCCTACTTCATCAAAAATACCTTCTTTTGGTGTAACATCCGAAACAGAAGTATATTTATAGCTATGTGCGGGTAATTGCCATTCAAAGCCATTGGCTTCATCAATCAGCTTTTCTCCCGCTTGATTGTCCTTGGCTGGATGAACTTTAAAGACTTTGTTATGATTAGGCTCCAAATCCTCTGTACGACCATACAAAGTAGAGCCGTCTGCCGTCAAGTTCTTCCCGACAATGAAACCTGTACAGGCTTCTACTGCTTGAAAAGGAAAGAGCATAAGAGCAGATAACAGAATTGTTAAGCGAAAAATCAATTTTTTCATATATTTCTCCTTTTATGATTGCATGTTGAATACATCAACTTTTAAGAGTGAGCATCACTCTTATCACCTTTTTAAACCGTATACCTTAAATTTAGTATACTATTTTAAGTCTATTTTAGCAAGCGCTTTCATGTATGTTTTGTGTGTTTAGGTTCTTTTTATCTTAAAATTCATAGTAAAAAAACCAGAAAATCATTTCTGGAATTTTTGTTCATATCGTAAAATTTCTTGCAGTATTTCTTGATAATCAGTTGTCTCTAAATGATACGTTAACTCTTCGGGAGTGTAAGAATTTTTTCTCAAAAAGAAATCGCTCGGCACTTCTAATCCTAAAGCATCCAAAACGGTCTGAAAAAATTCTACATAAGCAAATCCAATAGCTGTAATAACATTCTTATCTTTTACAACAGGCTGATGGAGAAAATTTGCTTTTTCCAAAAAAGAAAAATACTCTACCAACTCCATATACAGACCACCTGTGTAATACCGGCTTCTCAACAAACCAGCTTTTCCTAAAAACATAGGAGATGAGGAAATAGCCGCTACTATCGTCCGCTTTGTGTCTACCCTCTCCAAAAAAGAGATTAGTCTGGAATCATAAAGGCTAACAAATGGCTCTAGTGTGCCTGGCAATATGATACAATCATACTTTACATTTTGTACTTCTGCAAAAGTAAAATCTGGAATAACTTGCAATCCTTCTTCACTCGTAGAGACTTTCTTTTCTGAAGCAAGATAGTCCAAAGACTGCCCAAAAGAAAGACAAAGCGTTGATGTCAAAGTTGTGATTTCCTGCAATGAACATGCTGAATACAGCAAAATTGCTATTTTCATAGATGCTCCTTCTAGAAAAGGTGAGACATGCTTCTTTTACAAGATTTTTATTTCCTATGTTTGTCAGGATCCCAAACGAAACTTGCGATGAAACTGAAAGCAAATGTTAGTAAGCCAACAACAATTGACAGTAACAGAGCGATCAAACGGGGGAGTAGCAATAATATATTTGGATTTTTTTTCACTTGAAGTGTAGCTACTTCGGCATCTAAGCGATCAAATTCTGTCTGAATACGACGGGCGACTTCTTCCACACCCTCGTCATTCATCTTTTTGATATCTGAAATATCAATAGGTTGTCCAAAATCCATGTCTACACGTTCGCCTTTTGCTAAACCTTTCAGACTCATCGGTCCTACATAAACAACTGGAAGAATGCGCACCTTTGCCATTTTAGCAATCAGTGCAACGCCACCTTTCACATCTGTCGAATGTCGGCTTCCACTTGGAAACATAATCAAAGACCGATTGCTTGATTTCAACATCTTGACGGGGTATTTAATAGCAGATGCTCCTGGATTTTCACGGTCAATTGGAAATGCGCCACACATGCGAATCCACCAGCCGAAAACGCGATTTGTGAACAGTTCTTTCTTTGCCATAAAGATAAATTGCTTGGGCCTTGTTGCAAAAGCCATGTAAACAGGATCCCACCAAGTACGGTGTGGAGCCACTAAAATATAATTTTCCTCTTGGTCTGGAATGTTCTCTAAATGGTGGTAGTGAGCATTACCATTTAAAGCCCATAAAATCAACATCACCAATCTTCTTAAATATCTATAAAACATAGGCTCTCCCTTCTTATCCTTTTCATTATACCTTATCCAATGCCCACTCGCAAACTTTTTTTGCTTTGAAACTGTTACAGCTGAATGAATTCTATTAGAAATTTTACTAAAAAAATGGTATGATTAACCTCATGAACATGAAAGAATTTACGGGATTAACCCACCAGCAAGTCCAAGAAAAAATTTCACAAGGACTCACCAATGATTTTACAGTCAATACAAGTATCAGCACTTGGCAAATCATCAAGCGTAATGTTTTTACGCTATTTAATGCGTTAAATTTTGCAATCGCTGTCGCTCTCGTTTCTGTTCAAGCATGGAGCAACTTAGTTTTCTTCGCTGTTATCTGCTTTAATGCTTTCTCTGGTATCGTCACAGAGTTACGCGCCAAGCACATGGTTGATAAGCTCAATCTCTTAAATAAAGAAAAGATTAGTGTTATCCGTAATGGGCAAACCACATCTATTAATCCAGAAGAATTGGTTCTAGGTGATGTCATTCGCTTAACTGCAGGGGAACAAATTCCAAGTGACGCAACTGTTTTAGATGGTTTTGCAGAAGTCAACGAAGCTATGTTAACAGGAGAAAGTGACCTTGTCCAAAAGGAGATTGGGGATCAACTGCTCTCAGGAAGTTTTCTTGTCAGTGGTCATGTAGTAGCTGAAATCACCCATGTTGGATCTGATAACTATGCTTCTAAACTGATGCTAGAGGCTAAGACTGTCAAACCAATCAATTCTCGTATCATGAAATCCATGGACAAGATTGCAGGTTTTACAGGAAAAATCATTATCCCTTTCGGAATTGCGCTCTTTCTAGAAGCTCTCTTGGTAAAACATTTACCTGTCAAAGACTCAGTTGTCAATACCTCAACGGCTCTTCTAGGAATGCTACCAAAAGGAATTGCTCTTTTAACGATTACTTCTCTTTTAACAGCTGTCATCAAGTTGGGGTTACGAAAAGTCCTTGTACAGGAAATGTACTCCGTTGAAACGCTGGCTCGTGTTGATATGCTCTGCCTTGATAAGACAGGCACCATTACACAAGGAAAAATGCACGTCGAAACAGTCAGCCCGCTTACACAAGATTTTTCAGAACAAGCAATTGCTGATATTCTTAGTGCTTATATTGCGGCAAGTGACGACAATAATCCAACTGCCCAAGCAATCCGTAAACAATTTACAAGTCCTTCTAATTACCAAACGAGTAACGCTATTCCATTTTCTAGTGACCGTAAATGGGGAGCTATGGAAATGTCGGACTTAGGTACTGTCTTTCTCGGTGCGCCTGAAATGCTCTTTAACAAAGAGATTGAGGTTGCCCAAGCAGCCCAACAGCGTGGTTCGCGTGTGATTGCTTTAGCTATTAGTCCTGAACGCATTGACCATAAATACATTCACTTACCAAGTAGCATTCACCCCATTGCCATTTTAGAAATCACAGATCCGATTCGTGACGGGGCAGCTGATACTTTGGAATACTTACGCTCACAAGAAGTTGGCTTAAAAATCATCTCAGGTGACAATCCAATTACTGTATCAAACATTGCTGCAAAGGCAGGATTTGCAAACTACCAAAGTTATGTTGATTGCTCAAAAGTAACAGATCAAGAGTTGATTGAGCTGATAGAAACGACTGCTATCTTTGGCCGCGTTTCTCCTCATCAAAAGAAACTTATCATTCAAACCCTGAAAAAAGCAGGGCATACCACAGCTATGACCGGTGACGGGGTCAATGATATTCTGGCCTTGCGTGAAGCAGACTGCTCCATTGCCATGGCTGAAGGAGATCCCGCAACCCGACAAGTTGCCAACCTCGTCTTGCTTAATTCTGATTTTAATGATGTCCCTGAAATTCTCTTTGAAGGACGCCGCGTTGTTAATAACATCGCCCGCATTGCACCAATTTTCCTCATTAAAACAACCTATTCGTTCATTTTGACAATCATTTGTATTTCTAGTATTCTGTTGGGACGAGCAGAATGGCTCTTAGTCTTTCCATTTATCCCCATTCAAATCACCTTGATTGACCAATTTGTTGAAGGTTTGCCGCCCTTTGTCCTCACCTTTGAGCGAAATATCAAACCTATTGAACAAGATTTCCTTAAAAAAGCAATTTTCAAGGCGCTACCTAGCGGGCTAATGGTCGTCTTTAGCGTTTTATTTGTCAATATTTTTGGTGGACTGCATGGCTGGTCACAAGTGGAAATCTCAACTTTACTTTATTATTTATTAGGCTCTATCGGCTTTCTATCTGTTGTTCGTGCCTGCCTGCCACTTAATCTCTGGCGGATTCTGCTGATCCTCTGGTCCCTCGTAGGCTTCTTTGGAACAGCCATTCTTCTACAAAAATACATTGAAATCGCTACTCTAACCAGCAATAGCTTCCCTATCTACATTATTCTGATGATTCTCTTTACAATTACTTTTATTGTCGTGACACACATACAGAACAAACGGGAGCAAAGTTTATAAATCTTAAGAATAATACCTACAGGCAGTAAGAAAAACCGTACATTTTTGTCTTACTGCTTATTTTTGTTACTTCTTTTCCTCTACATCATGATATAATAAGGGTATATGGCAGAAATTCTTTTAAAAGACGGTGAGCGAGTCAATCAGCTCTTTTCTACTGACGTCAAAATTATTCAAAATCGAGAGGTCTTTAGCTACTCAGTAGATAGTGTACTCCTCTCCCGTTTCCCAAACTTACCTAAGCGCGGTCTTATCGTGGATCTTTGTGCTGGAAATGGTGCTGTCGGACTTTTTGCAAGCACCCGAACCCAGGCTCAAATCATAGCGGTTGAAATTCAAGAGAGACTGGCAGATATGGCAGAGCGCTCTATTGAGCTAAATGGTCTAACCCACCAAATGCAGGTCATTCAGGATGATTTGAAATATCTCACCCACTATATTGACGGTAGTAAAGTGGACATGATTTTATGCAATCCGCCTTATTTTAAAGTAGATGAACATTCTAATCTCAACGCAAGCCGACACTATCTGCTTGCACGACATGAAATTGCGACCAATCTGGAAGAAATCTGTCGAATCTCCCAACGAGTTTTAAAGTCCAATGGACGTTTAGCAATGGTGCATCGCCCTGAACGATTCCTTGATATTATTGACACCATGATAGCGCATAATCTAGCTCCAAAACGTATTCAGTTTGTTTACCCAAAAGCAAATCGCGAAGCCAATATGCTCCTCATTGAAGCTATCAAAGATGGTTCCCGTGACGGGTTAAAAATCCTGCCACCGCTTTTCATTCATAATGAAGATGGCAGCTACACTCCAGAAATTCATGAGATTTACTATGGAAACTAAAGCCTACATGTACGTTCTGGAATGCGCCGATGGCTCTCTCTACACAGGGTACACGACCGATGTCAAAAAACGACTTCATACGCATAATACTGGAAAAGGCGCCAAATACACGCGTACACGATTACCCGTTACTCTTTTGTATCAAGAAGAATTTCCCGACAAACCTTCTGCCATGTCAGCCGAAGCTCTCTTTAAAAGAAAAACACGACAACAAAAATTAGAATATATTGCAGATAAGAAAAAGTAGAAAGCGGGAGGTCTTTCTACTTTTTTCAATGATTTATTGGTTATTTTTCTTAGAAATGACAGCAACAAAGACACTCAGAAAAACAACACCGATACCAGCTAAATATGACATGCTAGTCCCTGTACTTGGTAATAATTCTTTGGTTTTAGCTAATTTTTTGTCACTTGTAGTAGGCAAAGTTTCCTTGTTCCTATTCGTTTGAGAAGACTTTCCATTTTTATTAGACGAATCAGAATCTGTCAACCCAGCATGGGAGTTTTCTCCCTTTTGTTCTTTGCTATTAGAATTTTCCTTTGTTTTTTTGCTATCTTCATGCTGAACATTAGATGAAGATTGATTTTCTAGTGGTACAAGGGCTCGAATGGCAGTCTGTAATGCTTCACATTCTGCATCAATCTCTGCTTGTGTCGCATCATCTTTTTGTAAAATAGCTTGTGCCTCTTCTACTTGTTCTTTTAAGTTCGCAAGTGAATCCTTTGTATAATGCATAGTTTCCGCTAATTTTTCTTTTGCCGAAGAAAGAGTGGTTCCCAACTTTGTCTTATCTACTCCTTCTTTGGTTAAAAGCAAATCGTCAATTGTTCCCCATGAACCTTTATTTGCTTTCACACATATTCCCAGTGTCACCTCGGTCTCTTTTGTTAATGTAAAGCTCAATTTTGCTGTCTGCCAATTTGACCAACCAGCTAGTTTGACTTTTTCACTTTGAACATTTACTGCCTCAGCACGAGCAAAAGCATAAATATCTTCAGAGCCATTCGTATCACCACCTTGAATTTGAGCAGAAAATTGATAAGTTCCTGCTGGAAGTGTTATCTTTCTTTCAACGCCAGTTGTATAATCGCTTGTGCCATTGTAGAAATTCATGGCATACTTGCCTGTTTTAGGCGTGTCTTGTCTACGCTTGATAAAATCGTTAAAAGTATAATCTGAAAGATCTTCTTCCTCAAAGCTAGAATTGGATAACAAACTCTTTTGCAGCTCTGTTTCTTCATTCTTATCATATTCTAGATTTGTATTCAACCCAGTATAAACATATTTAAATGTCGCAAGTGACGGCAAAGCTTTTCCTGTAAAATCAAACAATGCTTGATTATCCCATTCAGAGCCACCGTAATTTTCCTGATTAACATTTGGATCATACCCAATGACGGCACTAGAAGCCCAGCCCGAACCGTATTTTTCCCAAATAGGTGTATTTACTTCTTTTCCTTTGGAACTAACCGGTATCCAAGCTGGCTCCCAATAAAAGATGCCTAATGCACTTGCTTTATTGGCTGCATCAATGACATCTCGTAAGGCATGCGATTGCCCTTGAATAGAGGCAGGATAGCCACCCACCAGCATTTGATTTTGTGTTCGGATAACATTTTGTTGACCATCTCCATCTTCTAATGTATAGGCATAAGAAGTCTCTGCTACAAGTGTCTTTTTCCCATACTTTTCGGTCACTGTCTTTAAAACTGAAGTCAGATTATCTAAATTACCATGCCAAAAACTATAATAACTAGTAGCAAACACATCATAATCAATATGGTGATCTGATAAACCTTTTGCGTAATTCAGTATCGTTTCCGTTTTATCTGGGTTAGTAAAATGAAAAGCTATCAATATAGTTGCATCCACTTCTCGCACTGCTTTGGCGCCTGCTGCAAACAACTGATAGCGTTCCTCTCCTGCTTCACCTGCTATCCCACTACTCGTTGTTTCATTACCAACTTGAACCATTCCTACATTTACACCAGCTGCTTTTATTTTTTCAAGACTAGCTTTGGTGTATTGATATAAAGCCTCTGATTTTTCAGACACATTCATATTTGTCCAATCTTTTGGTGGAACTTGACGTCCTGGATCAGCCCAAAAATCTGAATAATGAAAGTCTACTAGTAGCCGCATACCATGTGCTGTAGCTCGTTTTCCAATCTCAATCGCCTTTTCTATATCGCTATTTCCAGCGCCATAACCATGTCCGTTATGATCATAAGGATTATTCCATACTCTGACGCGAATGTAATTTACACCATTTTCTTTCAAAATATCAAAGATATCTTTGACATTCCCATTTTCATCTTTGTACTCTACACCACTTTGTTCTTGAGCAATTACTGTTGAAATATCCGTCCCCATGATAAAATCAGATGATAAATTTTCTACTTTATCAACACGTATTTTAGTATTTTCATTAGCTTTAATAGGAATGACTCCTCCAAGCAAACAAAGACTAGCAGCAAAAACAAGCGACAATCTTAATCCTATTTTCATACAGTTTTCCTATTTCTATTTAGTTTAATATTTTAGTGTTCGCTTTAAAAAACTGATAAAACAAGAAATAGGTTTTATCAGTTTTTAAACGAACATTTTATAAGAAGGCTAGTTATTCAAAATGCGAAAGAACGAATTGCACAGCGCCTTTAGGATCACGTGTCAATTTGATATATTCAGCACCTTTTGTCGCAACAAGTTTGATGCCCAATTTATCCGTATCTTTCTTAATATCTTCATAGTAAGAATTGACTTGTGGAGCTAGCACAACCATGTCAAAATCTTTCATAATATCGTAGTGCGAACCATAAGCACCAGCTGTTGAACTGAGGTCTATGCCTAACTCTGCTGCGCCTTCTGTTAGTGCATTTGCTAGCATGGCGCTTGTCCCTGCACCGGCACATAGAACCAAAATATTATGATGCTTTCCATCTGCAACCGCTTGAATTTGATCGTCTATTTCAGCTTCTGCTGCTTCTTCAAGCTCAATCACTTCTGCCTTTTTCGCTTCTTCTTCTACTAATGAATCATCGTACGCTTTAATAAATGGAAGGTAGATGAGAGAATCAACTACAATCAACAGCAGCATCAAGACAATAGATAAGATTCCTGCACCCGTACCTAAAATCAAGCCAATCGGTGCTGGCGTTGCCCAAGGAAGGACATACATAAAGCTATTCATACCTAACACATCAACAAAGAACTTGAAAGCACAAACATTGATCATTGGAGTGATTAAAAATGGAATAAAGAAATAGGGATTTAAAATAATAGGCGTTGCAAACAGCAATGGTTCATTGACTGCAAAGCAAACTGGAACAAAGGAAGCTTTCCCGACAGCTTTTAATTGCTTAGATTTTGCAAAGAGCATGAAGAGGAATGGAACAACCAATGTTGCACCTGTACCACCCATTGTGCCAACGAAGTTTCCAAGTCCAACTGTCAACACGTTTGAAGCATGGTGACCTGCTTTTACCAACTGTAAATTCGTTTCCACATTTGCATAAATAATCGCGACAATAGCTGGTTCTACAATTGAAGGACCATGCACACCAACAAACCAGAAGAGTGCCATTGCTCCCCAAATAATCGAAATTCCTAAATAGCCATCAGCTGCGGTAAATAAAGGTTGGAGAAGTGTGATAACGGCTTCTGCAAACGAATGCCCAAAGAAATAACGCACGATTGTATCAATCAAAACAGCAGCAAATACTGCAAATGAAAATGGAAAGACGTCACGGAAAGTTTGAGAAATTGTTCCAGGGACTTCTTTTGGCATCTTAATAGTAATGTCTTTCAATACACAGAATTTATAAACATTCACCGTGATAAAAGCTGCTACAAAAGCCGCTAAAATCCCTTTTGTTCCCATGTAGCCATTGGCTAAACCGTTTTCAATTTGATCCACACTTAAAAGGAGGAAGCTCACAATGGAAGCCAACATAACAGAAACCGAATTGATAGTCTTGTTGGTCGGCATATTGCGGTTCATTGATTCTGACAAACAACGAGCAGTCGTAGCGGACACGAGAATAGCTACTACCCCCATAGAATAGCCATATACTTTCCAAAGCCAGGTGGAAACATCATTTGGCAACTTAAATCCAAAAATTTCTGGAATTGCTGCTAGCAAGATAAAAATACTTGAAAATAAAATGGCAGGCATGGCGGCTAAAAAGCCGTCACGAATAGCGCCAAGATAAATATTGCGTGATATTTTTTCAAAGAAAGGTTTTCCTTTCTCAATTTGTTTGATAATTCCGTTCATGGAATTAGTCCTCCTTGTATTGATTTTTATATAATTCAATAAAATCTACGATCAATTCTTTTAACAATAATGTCGTCATCAAATGATCTTGACCGTGAATAAAGATAAATCCTAAATCTAAATCTTCCCCAGCTGCCTCTTGTGCTAAAATCTGCGTTTGTGAATTGTGGGCTAAATTTAAATTTTCATCTGCTTCTTTTAAAGCAGCATCTACATTTGTAAAATTACCTTGACGAACCTCTTTCAGCAAATTCAGTAAACAACTACGTGCATCCCCCGAATAAGCTACGATTTCAAATCCTAACATTTGTAATTCGTTTTTATTCATCTTATCTCCCTTCTTAAATCACAATCTTTGTTTCACTAACATGCTTGTACCAATAAGCTGATTCCTTAGGGTAACGCTTTTGAGTTTCAAAATCAACGTAAAACAAGCCATAACGTTTATTGTAGCCATTTGACCACGAGAAAACATCCATTAAAGACCAAAGAAAATATCCTTTTACCACAACACCAGCATCAATAGCTTTGCTTAAAGATTGCAAATACACTTTCAAATAATCAATCCGCGGCTTGTCCATAATGATGCCATTGTCAAACTCGTCTTTATAGCCCATTCCATTTTCAGTGATATAAATCTTTTGATAATGTGGGTAGTCTTTTTTAATTCTCAATAAAAGGTCATACAAACCTTCTGGGTAAATAATCCAATCCCAGTCTGTTCGTTCAATCCCTTCCTTATAAATCCGTTCTCCAATGCCTTTCACTTTATAAACCGAAGTGCCTTTATCACCCGTTCCATTATGATGAATAGTTGATTCGCCCTGATAAGCCTTAACAAAATGACATTGATAATGATTGATTCCAAGATAATCATTTCGATGACTAGCTTTTTTCATTTCTTCAAAGTCGCTTTCAAGGAATTCATAACTAGCGTTGTTAGCAGCGCAAATTTCATTAAGAGCTTCCATTGTTTCCTCAGAATAATACCCCAGATAAGTAGCATCTAGCAAGAAACGAATAGAAAGCGCATCATCCAGAAAAGCTGCATGCTTATCTTCTTCGCTGTCTGTTGCTGGGTATTTTGTTTCCAAAGAATGCACCACTCCAATTTCACCAAGGTAACCTTTCTCCTTGAAAAGATTTACTACACGCGCATGCGCATACATCATATTGTGAAGACATTGAATCACCTTACTCAAATCATACTGAATCCCCGGAGGAAAGACACCGAGCAAGTATTGATTGGTCGCAACAGGATAAATTTCGTTAAAAGTGCTCCAATGATGAACCTCTGGAAATTCTTGAAAACAAAATTCAGCATATTCCACAAACGCTTCAATCGTATCACGATTGAGAAAATCACCTTGATCAAACAAAACTTTCGGAGTATCAAAGTGATGCAGTGTAACAAATGGCAGGACATGGTGTTTCGCACATTCAGCAAATACACGGTGATAAAACTCTACTCCTTCTTGGTTGACCTTGCCATGTCCCTCTGGAAAAATACGGCTCCAAGCAATAGACAAGCGCAAACCATTGACACCAAACTTCTCACACAGCTCAATATCTTTTGGGTATTGATGATAGAAATCACTAGCCGGATCTGCTAAAAATCGTCCTTGTTTTTCTAAAAATTCATCCCAAGCGACCGGACCTTTTCCACCTTCTTTTGTAGCTCCTTCTACTTGATAAGCAGCTGTTGCACCACCAAAAATAAAATCTTCTGGTAATTGAAACATGTCTTCTCCTTTACAATAATCTTTGAATATGAATCACCAAATACACCTTTTCATTTGGATGAAGTCCTCCACCCAAATGCTGACGAATGACTTCATAAATATCTTCGCCAATTTGATAGGCTTCTGGATAATCCTTTTTAATATGCTCTTCTAAATTCTTCATGGAAACTTTTGAACCGCTGTCATCTTGATCCAAACGCTCAATAAAGTATGTCAAATGAATCATCAAACGGTCGTAAAAATTACTATTCTTTTTTGTCCGCTTAATACCATGTTTTAAAAGTTCCTCTTGCACCAAAGCAATCATTTGTCGGGTCAGTGTTTGTTCATCTTTACTAATCACGACATCTTCGCCTTTCGCATTGATAAACTGTAAGGCTAACCGCCCAATCTCATCTTTTGGAAAATCCACATCCAATTTTTCTTTTAAAATCACCAAAGCGTGCTCAGCAATTTTGTACTCCGTCGGATATTGCTCCGACATATCCGGCAAGTGATTACTTTTATAAGTATTTCTTTGCAGCGCTTGATAACTACAATAAATATGATCTGTCAAAGTTACATAGATGTACTCTTGAACTGGAAATTGGAACTGTTGAATACCATAATCAATAATTTCATAACTAGTCGTGATAAAATCCAAGGGAACATCTTTTAACAAAGCAGAAAAGTTTTCGCGCGATTCTTCACTTTTCAGTTGAAAGACTTTTTCTACTCGTTCTTCTGCCAACAAATCCCCTTTTTTCTTTTTAAAAATGATACCGAGCCCCATGACAACAGCCTGTTCACCACTTTCATTTTTGACCACCGCAACATTATTATTTAGTGGCTGGACAATTCGAAACATTCATGTCCTCCTTCCTAACAATCTTTTTGTAAAACATAAAAAAACCATAAACAAACCAAGATTTTTTACTTGGGTCATTTATGGTCTCGCCTAATTTCTTAGTTACAATCCATGTTTTATTTAACTTTATGAATAGAGTTTAACACATTTTCAAACTTTTGTAAACCCTTTCTTACTTTATTTTTTAAAAATTTATACAAAATGGATAATTTGTATAAATTTAAAATCTTTCATTCTACACTTAAAAAAATAACTTACTTCTGCGCAATACCATTTGGGATAATGACTTCTTTGAGCAGTTTCTCTTCTTCCTTGATGCGATTATACAAAACTACCGCATACAGAGGAAATAGAATACAAAATGAAAGAAGTGCATGGCAAAGAAGTGCTAAACCAATCAACTCTGGAACGATATTCAAGAAATAATTTGGGTGTTTCACATAGCGGAAAAGCCAATGATCGACAAACTTATGATCGTTTACAAGCATCAATTTCACTGTCCAAATGTCCCCTAATAATTGCGTCACAACATAGAGCATAAACATTGAAAATAGCAACAGGCCAAATCCTATAGCACTAAGTGCGTCAAACTGAACCTGACGTATCGTAGCTTCAGTAAAGCAAGAAAGGTAAAATAAAATGTGAAGAATAGTGATATACTTGGTATTTTGCACGCCATATTCGCGCCCACCATTTGCCAATATCGCTTTCTCATTCTTCATCGATATTTTTAGAAATACCAACCGAAATACAAATACCGCTAAAACAATAAGTCCTGATAAAGTCATACGACCTCCTTATAATAAAATAATCTATTTTATTATATAAAGAGGGGATTTTCTAAGTCAATACATTCAAAAAATATCATATAAACTGTAGAAAGAAACTACAAAGTTGTTAGTTCGATTTCGTCTACAATTCGTTTTACATCGGCTAGGTCTACTTTTGGAGTCCATTGCAGGCAGTTAGCTGTTGCATAAGCACAGGCACGAATGACAGCTTCTCTATCAACTCTCCCTTTACTTTCTAAAGCATGGCAGAGACTTCCAAGGAAAAAGTCCCCTGACGCAATAGGATTTTTGACATGAATTGCTGGAAACGTCAGTTGGAAAACATCATCCTGCAGGCGTGCTACGACTCCTTTTCCTCCCATTGTCACAATGAAATAAGGAATTTTAGTATATTCTTTGAGAAGTTTTGCTGCTTCTTCTGCAGTTTCAACTGGACATCCTGTTAATTCTGCTAATTCTTCATCGTTAATTTTTACAATGTCAGGCTGTGCTGTGAAAGCTGCTTTTAGTGCGGCACCACTTGTATCTACTACTAAATTCACATCTTCTGGCAAAAGACGACCAATTTGTGCAATATAATCATCTGGCATCCCTTTCATCAAAGAGCCAGAAAACACAACGCTATCGCCAGGTTGAATGTGCTTTATAAGATTTGTGGTGAATTGTTCTAATAAATCCTTATTCAGCTCAAATCCAGCTTCATACACAAGATAGGTCTTTCCTAATTCTGTATCAATCATAATTGTACAAGTACGCGTATTTTTATCAACCTCTGTCACAACAAGCGGAATACCATCTTCTTCATTTAATTGTTGAATATATTCGCCCATTTTGCCACCTAACATTGTATGAATGCAAAAATTTCCTTGCTCTTCGCCTTTCTCGCAATTCAGGACATAAGCCACATTAAAACTCTTTCCGCCAGCATTCTCATGCACTTGATTTGGTCTGTTGACCACATCTTCTTTAAAATGACTAAGTAAAACTGTCCGATCCAAAGCTGGATTTGGACAAACTAAATGAATCATGTTTCTTCCTTTCTTTTTTTCAATCAAAAGCCAGACTATTTCAAAAGGAATAGCCCAGCTTATTGTTATCTTATTCTTCTATTTTGCATTTGCAGCGTATTCTTCATTTCGCTTAATCATTTGTTTTCTATACCATGCAAAGATACCAATATAGAACACTAGAAAGACAATAACACCAAAGATAGCTTTGATATCGCCTGTTGTAGCATTTCCGATTGTCCAACCAAGTAATTTTTCAATTGGACCTTCAAGAGTAGAGTGGGTAATCAATTGTGTGCTAGCTACCCCTTTAGGAAATGCATCTACGCCTTTCGCTAAGTCCGTAACAAATGGCGCAATAAGGGTTCCAGATAGAAGGAAGAGCGGAAGCAATAGAGTTCCAAATACAATCATCCGAATGAGTTTACCACGTGTAACAACCAGAAGTGCTGGAGTAACACCCATTGCAATAATCCCAGCAAGTGGCAAAATACCATTTCCGACTTTAGAAAGAAGGACTGCTTCTACTAGCATAATTGGTGCTAAAACATTGGCACATGCCCAGATTTCTGCACGACCTGCGATAAATGGCCAGTCAAGTCCAATATTGAATTTACGTCCTTGAAGACGTTTTGTTGCAACATTTGTAATTCCTTGTGAAAGAGGTTCTACTGCCGCGATGAACCAAGAACCAATAAGTGAGAACAATTCCAAGCAGACACCAGCTGTCAAACCAAGAGATAACCAACCCTTGATAACAAGTGACCATTTTGCTGCTTCGGCAACGCCAGATACTGGATGCGGCGTTCCCATAATTCCAATTACAATCCCAAGGATAAATCCAATGAAGAATTTAGAGCCCCAGAAACCAATTTTCTTATTCAATTTTGCAGCGTCAAAGTCATATTTATCCAACCAAGGGAAGAATTTATCAAAAATCTTATCCAAAACCATGATAACTGGATTCATCATGTAGTTCATGTGAGTAGAGGTCATTGGTGATGAGCTAGGCGCATTAAGCAAGTCATCAAATGTTGGTTTCATTAAGTCAGAGTTAATAATTTTCATTACTCCGACAAGTACGACTGCAAGCGTTGCCACAAAGAGCGACACTCCTTGGCTAACACCATTATTATCCGCATACCATTTAATCAATAGACCTGTAATTGATAAATGCCAAATATCAAAAATATCAACATCTAAGGTATCCGTTTTTTTCGTAATTAACATCACGACATTAACGATGAGCATAATGAGTAAGAAGTAAAGCGTCCAAGCAGAACCCCATGTAATCGTCGCCAATGGTGCCCAACCAACGTCTGTAATATTGAGTTGAATTCCTGTATTTTCAACGAATTTCGCAAGTGAAGCCGAGAAAGCACCATTTAACATACCGATAATGGCACCAATACCCGTAAGAGCTATGGCAAGTTTAATACCACCTTCCAAGGCTTTGGAAAACTTCACTCCAAAGCATAAAGCAAGCACCGTTAAGACTATCAACATGATAATTGGTGCCCCCATATCTAAAATGGGTTTAAAGAAGCGATTGGCTAAGTCAATAATGACATTCATAAAAAATCCTCCCGATTTTATTTTTTGAAAGATAGTGAACGAAAAGTGAAATAACTATTTCAGTAGATAAAAATTGTTTTTATCTAGCGTTTCAATTTTTCATTTTTTCTAATGAATTACTTTAACTAAGTCCATGTTCCTTAATAGCTGCTTCAATATTGTCATATACTGGTGCACTCATGGCTGGAATACGGAATAAAATTGGTCCTGCTTCAATAACAGGAATCCCCGGTTCAAATCCCAAATCCGTTGCTGCTATTGGGGTGAAAATATCATAACCTTTTATCAAGTCTTCATTCACATCTTTGACCATTACCGCATCGCATTGAACATCATAGCCGCGATTTGAAAGTTCTTCTTCAAGAGCATTTTTGATTTGGTGGCTTGAGTTTACCCCTGCTCCACAGGCTGCTAAAATTTTAATCATTGTAAAATCCTCCATTTTTATTTTTAATGATTTATTGTTTCCGATATATAATGAAATAGTTTATCTTCCTCATCCAACTTGGATAAGGACTCTAGGTTGCCGTCAGCAGTAAAGAAGTCCATCAATTGAGCCAAGATATTCGTTTGACTGGCATTAGAATTATTGATAATGAAGAACAAAAGCGATACTTGTACTTCATTTGACGGAACAATCATATTATGAAAAGTCACCGGCTGATCCAAGCGGACTACAACCACTTTTTCTGCTAAATTATGAACAATATCCGTATGCGGAATTGCTACATTTGGCAAATCTTTTCCTAAAAATTCCATGTCCAGCCCCGTAGGAAAGGACTTTTCTCGTTCAATTAAGGCATTCTTATAAGAAGACGTTACAATGTGTCTATCTTCAAGAAGGTCAGCAACTTGATTAAAAAGGTCTTCCTGACTGTCGGCTTGCAGACAAAAGACTAAATCTTTATCGAATAACTGATAAAGTTCCATCATATTTCCCCTTCTATTTTGTTTTATTTTGTTTATAAACAAAGTATATCATTATATGTAAACGGTGTCAATAGTTTATTTTGTTTTTTTATGTTATTTTTTGTTTGACAATATTTGTGTTAGATGTTATGATGTTGTTGTGAAATAAAAAAAGGAGGTATAACAATGAAAGTTATACTAGGTACAGACCGTGATGGTTTTGAGTTAAAAAATAAAGTAAAAACTCATTTACTCCAACTTGGTTATGACATTAAAGATCTCAACGAACAAGAAGGTGCTGCTGATTTTGTCGACTCGACAGACGCTCTTGTTGAAGAATTACGAAAAGATGATACTGCCCGTGGTATTTTGTTTGACCGTTTTGCAGTTGGTTCTTATATGGTTGCGAATAAACACCGTGGGATCATTTGTGCTGCTGTTTCAGATGAGCATTCTGCCATGATGACCATTCGCCACAATTCTACACGCATTATCACTCTCGGTGCAGCTATTCTCGGTGAAGAATTGGCAAATGCCTGTGCAGAAGCTTATTTAAAAGCTGACTATGATGCTGGGCGTCACCAAGTTCGCATTGATATGCTTAATAAATTATGTTAAAGGGTAGGAGGAAAAATTATGAAAATCGCTCTCGGCTGTGACCATATCGTAACAGATACAAAAATGAAAATTTCTGAACATTTAAAAGACCTCGGTCATGAAGTCATTGATGTCGGAACCTACGACTTTCACCGGACTCATTATCCAATCTTTGGTCGTCTGATTGCAGAAAATGTTGTTTCAGGAAAAGCTGATCTTGGAATTGCCCTTTGCGGTACAGGAGTCGGTATTTCTGCTTCTGCTGATAAAGTTCCCGGTACTCGTGTAGCTCTTGTTGGTGACGTTCTAACCGCACGCTATGCAAAGAAAGAACTCAATGCAAATATCATCGCTTTTGGTGGACGTATTCTTGGTCAAAATCTTATTCACAATATCGTTGATGTCTTTCTTGAAACAGAGTATGAACCAACAGAAGCCAACAAACAATTGATTGAAAAAATCGATAATAGCATTGAAGTTAGCCCTGAAATCGCTAAAAATGACCATATTTTCGATGAAGAAAATGCTAAATGGGCTCGCGGTGAATACCACGACTAAAAGCTCAATACTCAGAAAATCAGGCTCAGTCTAATATGGACGAGACCTGTTTTTTAATAGGATGTATCAATACCGCACGAAAGATACAAAACAAAAATCACCTGCTCCTATATGAACAGGTGATAAAAATATTAACTATAAAACATTTGTATATGATTTATACTTTTCCTTGACCTTTGGTGAGATATGATCATCTGTAATTACTGCATCCAAACCATCCAACTGATAGAAACAATAGAAAGAATAGCTGTCAAATTTGCTATTATCTGCCACAATGTACTTTTCAATCGCATTGTTCAAGATAATGGCATTGCCATTTCCTTCTTCTTCATTGGCAGTCGTGACATTATGACCGTCAATTCCATTGACGCCAATAAATGCTTTAGAAACTTTGATTTCTTTCAATAATTTATTAGCAAATTGTCCGACAAACGTTTGTGTTTTCACCCGATAACGACCGCCAATCAGAATAATGTCACAATTGGGATTATCTTTTAATTTTTCAAAAATAGGAAGCGAATTTGTCACAATACTCACACTTTTATCAGCCAAATAATCTCCGATAAAATCCGTCGTTGTTCCCGAACCGATAAAAACTGTATCACCAGAAAAAATCAAATTGGCACATTTTTGAGCAATTGTTCGTTTTTCTTCAATATTTAACATTGTTTTTTCAGTATGGGAGGCTTCGTTCAAGCCATTTTTTACTTTTTTATGAGCTCCTCCATGAACACGAGTCAACAAACCTTGCTTTTCCAAGTCAATCAAATCACGACGTATCGTCATATCCGTTACATCTAGTAACTCTTTTAATTTCTTGACAGAAACCACTCCTTGCTGATCCAATTCTTGGAGAATCACTCTATGCCGTCCTTCTTTCATTTTGTCTCCTTTCTAGTTTTATATAATTTTATTCCTCAAATATATTATACAACAATTTATTCATTTTGAAAAATTAAAAACAATATTTTTTTGATTTTTGTAAAATATTGTTTGACTTTGTTTTATTTGTGTTCTATAATTAAACTATACAAAACAAAAGGAGCCTAAAGATGACAACAAAACAAGAAAAATTAAAACGTTTATGTGATAAAAACAGAATTATCGGCGCTTTGGCTATTGACCAACGAGGGGCTTTGCGTCGTATGCTTGGTGAAGACACTCCAGTTGAGCAATTGGAAACCTTTAAAGTGCTAGTTTCGAAATACTTAACAAAATACGCTTCTTCTATCCTTCTTGATCCAGAGTTAGGTTGGAAAGCGGCGGAAGCTCGTGATAAAAACGCTGGATTATTAGTTGCCTATGAAAAAACAGGTTATGACAAAACTGTTCCCGGTCGCTATCCTGACCTCGTCGAAAATGTCTCCGTCCAACGTCTCAAAGCAAACGGTGCTGATGCTGTGAAAGTCTTACTCTATATAGATATTGACGAAGATAGAGCAGTCAATGACGTCAAAGAAGCCTTTATTGAGCGAATAGCTTCTGAATGCAAAGCAGAAGACATACCTTTTTTCCTTGAGTTAGTTTCTTACGATGCCAAGGTGACGGATGAAAAAGAATATGCTAAACTCAAACCTCGCAAAGTCATTGAAGCAATGAAGCTTTACTCACAAGAACGATTTGGTGTAGATGTTCTCAAAGTTGAAGTTCCAGTCAATATGAAATATGTTGAAGGATTCGCAGAAAATGAAGTTCTTTACACCAAAGAAGAAGCTGCTGCCTTCTACAAAGAACAAAGTGATGCCACTTCTCTTCCATTTATTTTCTTATCTGCTGGAGTATCCGCACAGCTTTTCCAAGATACACTTCGCTTTGCTAAGGAATCCGGCTCAACTTTCAACGGTGTCCTTTGCGGTCGTGCAACTTGGGCTGGTGCTACCAAAGCCTATCAAGAAGGTGGCGAAGCTGCTACAATTAAATGGCTTGAAACAATAGGTAAACAAAATATCGTTGAATTAGATGCAGTTCTCCAAGAGACTGCTACGCCTATTGTATTTAAATAACTTTGTATCTCCTTATAAAAACATAAAAAGACGAACTTCTATTCGCCTTTTTATTATTGTATAATTACTTATCACCTTTATTACGGATGACAAATCCTGTTTTCTTCTCACTTGAAGTATTACGAGGTTTTTTGTGGTCTTTGCGGTAACGCTTTTCTTTGTCAAAGCGATCGTGGCGACCACCCTTTTTGTAATTGTCACGCCCATTAGTACGGTCACGACGATCATTACTACGACGCCCATTTTTGCTGTTACGATTGCCTTTATTAGCTCTCGAAACATACTTAAATGGTAATGGCTTTTCACGCGCAATTTCTACTTCTGGTAGAGTGTCTGGATCTTGTACGGTTAAGGTCAATATATATAAAGCCAATTCCTCCGGTGTAAATTCAGCTGCCAGCTTGCGAGCGTCTTTGCCAAACTTTTCAAATTGGTTGCGAATACTTTCATCTGCAAAATCTCGCTCAATCTTTTTGAGTGCAACTTTTTTCTTAGCTTGAAAGGCTTCTTCTGCCGTTGCTGGCTTCATACCTTTCATCCGTTTTTTAGTTAAGCTTTCAATGACTTGAAGATACCCCATTTCATTTGGTGCAACAAATGTAATGGATTGACCAGATTTCCCAGCACGACCTGTCCGTCCGATACGATGCACATAACTTTCGGGATCTTGTGGAATATCGTAATTGTAAACATGCGTGACACCAGAAATGTCCAATCCACGTGCTGCGACGTCCGTTGCAACAAGAATATCTAAATTACCATTTTTGAAGTCACGAAGAACACGGAGACGTTTTCCTTGGTCTAAATCGCCATGAATCCCCTCTGTGCGGAAACCACGGATTTTAAGTCCACGAGTCAATTCATCAACTCGGCGTTTGGTACGCCCAAAAACGATAGAAAGTTCTGGTTGTTCCACATCCATGAGACGTGTCATGGTATCAAATTTTTCATTTTCTTTTACACGGATATAATATTGATCCACCAGTTCTGTTGTCAATTCTTTTGCTGCAATTTTGACATGTGTTGGCTCTTTCATAAACTTCACGCCAATCCGCTTGATAGCATCTGGCATAGTAGCTGAAAAGAGAAGGGTCTGACGCTCTTCCGGCACGCGTGAGATGATTGCTTCAATGTCTTCTAAGAAACCCATATTGAGCATTTCATCCGCTTCGTCTAAAATTAGCGTTTCTACATGATTGAGTTTCAGTGCTTTGCGCTTAATGAGGTCTAATAAACGTCCTGGAGTTCCAACGACAATGTGCGCGCCTGAACGGAGAGCCTTGATTTGCTTTTCAATGCTAGATCCACCATAAACCGAGCGAACTTTCACTCCTTTGCTTCGACCAAAGCGGAAGAGTTCCTCTTGACTTTGAACAGCCAATTCACGAGTTGGTGCAATGACTAAAGCCTGAACAACAGGATTTTCTGTGTTAATTTTTTCGAGAGTTGGAAAACCAAAAGCAGCTGTCTTTCCTGTACCAGTCTGAGCTTGTCCAATCACATCTTTCCCTGCCATAGCAAGCGGGATTGTTTGTTCTTGGATTGGACTGGCTTCAACAAAGCCTGCTTTTTCAATTTCTGCTAACAATTCAGCAGACAAATGTAATTCATTAAATTTCAATTTTTTCTTCTTTCTAAAAAGGTAGTGCGAAGCTACCTTATAAAACATATTTTGCTTTCTCATTCAGTAAATTTGATACCAGTATTCCAATAGAAAAGACTTTATCTTAATTACTTGCCAAAAGCAACTGAGAAAGCTGACTATTTTGTAACTTATCTAGTATAACACAAAGAATGATAAAAAGATAGGATTTCTGCTAACTTTCTTTTTTGATATAAGATTTAACTTGAAAATGTACTATTTTCTTTTATAATGAAAAAAAAATAAAAAAGAGTCACTATGAATAAGTTTTTACGCTTTGCCTTTATCCTACTGATTGTAGCCATGCTAGGGGCTGCTGTTATTCAAATTTTCCAACCCCAACTTTTAGGTTCTGACTCAGCTTACGGTCTTTCCGTCTACTGGCAGCGAGAAATCGACTTTTGGAACTTAGCCCTTCTGCCTCTGCTGATTGGTGTTCTCATTAAATATGACTGGTTTTATCTGCGTCTAGTACTCTTAGCACTAATTCTTGGCGGGCTAGGTTTTGGAACCAACTATCTGCTAGGCTACCTACAACTGCCTAATAATGCCAACCTTCTAGGCTGGCTGGAAAACTATTTTTTGGTTCTGCTCCGGCTGCTGGGCTGGTATTTGGAAAGCAAAAAAAGAAATAAAAGTGATGAAGCTAGGTCCTAAATTGGGGTAAGGCTACATCATTTTTATTTTTTATTAGCCAACCATTTCAAAGCTTTGGTCAATACAATCCAAAGAATAAGACTGATAATAACTATATAAATCCAAGCATTTTTATCATTAGACAACGGAAGTGGCACATTCATACCAAAGAATCCCGTGATAACTGCTAGGACTGCTAGGAGGACTGAAATGATTGTTAAAACGGTCAAATTATCATTCAGATTGTTGTTCAAAATATTGTTGTAAGAACCTGACAATTGACTGAGAACTTGAGAAATCAAGTCTGTCATTGCTACTAATTGGCGAGCTTCAATCATGACATCGTCAAACTGCTCTTTTTCAATTTCATCTAAATGACGATAAAGTGCATGTCCTTTAATGTGCTCTAACAGCATACGATTTTGCTTTGCAGCTGCTACCAAGTAGACTATGGAAGTTTCCAAGTCTGCTAAAGCAAAGAGATTTTTCTTAGTGGTTGTTTTGTGCAATAGACTATTGATGTTATCCTTTGTTTCATCCATTTTTTCAATTACAGGATAATAAGAATTACACACTAATTCTAAACTAGCAAATAGAAATTTATAAACTGTTACAGGCTCATGGTGTTCAACATAATTTTTCATCATATCTACAACATAAGTATTTGCTTTATTGCTAACTGTTAAGAGTTTATCTTTCTGTACAATAAAGGTCATAGGAATAGTTTCATAATAATCCTTATCCCTTTTTAAGTTTAATACGTTGAAAATAAAAACGACTGTTCCTGTTTCACGATTGTAATCCATGTGTGCTCGTTCATTTTTATCTAACGCGTACTCTATCGTTTCTTCATCAATATTGTATTCCTTATAAGAATCTGGATGTTGACTTAAAATATCTGCATCTAAGTTTATCCAAGACATTCCATCTTTTAATTCTTTTTCAATAAACACCCTTTTCTCCTTTATTGACTTTTAATATAAAGAATTGAAAAAGATGCTCAATTCTTCACCAATCGTTATTACACTTCTTTATCTATCTAAACGCTTAAGATTCTAACAAACAAACTCACTTAAAACCCAGTTCTGTTTCAAAAATTATTATGAGAAAGCTCGAATAATAGCGTAATTTTCAAACTTTGCTCATATGCCGTGCAAGTCTCACATTTTCTTTAACTGAGTTCAAACTAAATCCTCGGAAAATAGATAAATCCTCCTAGAAGCAATTGCTTCTTCTCCAGATTTCCTAATTTTCTGTCGGATTTTTAACGCTCTCACATCTTCTCTTCCAACTTGACATCTGGATATTTATCGGCAAACCAGCGCAAGGCGAAGTCATTTTCAAAGAGAAAGACTGGCTGGTCAAAGCGGTCTTTGGCTAAGATATTGCGACTTGAGGACATTCGCTCGTCCAGATCATCTGGTGAAATCCAGCGAACAGTCTTTTTGCCCATGGGTGTCATGACTACTTCGGCATTATATTCATTTTCCATGCGGTGCTTGAAGACCTCAAACTGAAGCTGACCAACAGCTCCCAACATATATTCACCAGTCTGGTAATTGCTATAAAGCTGGATAGCTCCTTCCTGTACCAATTGCTCAATCCCTTTGTGAAAAGATTTTTGCTTCATGACATTTTTAGCTGCAACCTTCATGAAAATTTCCGGGGTAAAAGTTGGAAGCGGTTCAAACTCAAATTTGTTTTTACCGACAGTCAAGGTATCGCCAACTTGGTAAGTGCCGGTATCGTAAACTCCAATAATATCTCCAGCCACCGCATTTTCTACATTTTCACGTGACTCAGCCATAAACTGGGTGACATTTGAGAGTTTGACAGCTTTTTTGATACGGGTCAGATTCACACTCATGCCGCGCTCAAATTCGCCCGATACGATGCGGACAAAAGCGATGCGATCACGGTGTCTTGGATCCATATTGGCTTGGATTTTAAAGACAAATCCTGAAAAATCCTTATCCAGCGGGCTGATTTCCTGATTGTCTGTGGTTTTGTGTCCGTGAGGTTCTGGTGCAAACTCCAAGAAAGTGTCAAGAAAAGTCTGCACTCCAAAATTGGTCAGGGCTGAACCAAAGAAGACAGGGGTTAATTCCCCATTAAAAATAGCTTCCTGTGAAAATTCATTTCCTGCTTCCTGTAGGAGTTCAATATCCTCTAAAACCTGAGCATAAAATGGATTGTTGCCAAATATTTTTTCTCCCTCTTCGATGCTGGCAAAGCGCTCATCACCCTTATAAAGCTCCAGTCGCTGATTGTGCAAATCATAGAGACCTTCAAAGGATTTCCCCATCCCAATTGGCCAATTCATCGGATAGCTGGCAATGCCAAGTACTTCTTCTAATTCTTCCAGCAAATCAAGGGGTTCACGCCCGTCGCGGTCCAGTTTATTGATAAACGTAAAGACTGGGATATTGCGGTGTTTGACAACTTCAAAGAGCTTTTTAGTCTGAGCCTCAATCCCTTTGGCAGAGTCCACCACCATGACTGCGGCATCCACGGCCATGAGAGTGCGGTAGGTATCTTCTGAAAAATCTTCGTGCCCAGGCGTATCAAGAATATTGACCCGTTTTCCGGCATAGTCAAACTGCATGACAGAAGAGGTCACTGAAATCCCCCGCTGCTTCTCAATATCCATCCAGTCAGATTTTGCAAAGTTCCCGGTCTTCTTACCCTTGACCGTACCCGCTTCACGAATCTCGCCTCCAAAGTAAAGCAACTGCTCTGTAATCGTGGTCTTCCCTGCATCCGGGTGAGAGATAATCGCAAAAGTTCGGCGTTTTTTAATTTCGTCTTGAATCGTCATTTTGTCCTCTTTTTCTTTTTTATACTTTTTCTTTCGATTTCTGTGAAAATTCTTATTACATTGGACTACTCCTAACTTGTTTCAACTTACCTATTATAGCGGATTTAAAGGATTTTTTCAATTGCTTAGAACATATAAAAAATCGCTCTGTTCGAGCGATTTTCTGTTTCTTAATATAAGAAACTACCCGTGGTGCTAGTTAAACTCAAAACACTATAAAAAGCCCATTTGGACTATACTGTAAGTGAC
>NZ_KV817463.1:29992-152747 GCF_001814695.1 Streptococcus sp. HMSC066E07 | reverse complement strand
TTTTTTTGTTGCACTATATTTTACAATTTATCATTTACAAATCTAATATTGCATATTCTGTGCGGTAGCCTATTTGCAGGATTTTTCCGTCTTTTTCTAAGATTGGACGCTTGATGAGCATACCATCGGTTGCTAGAAGCTCTGCGGCTTCTCCTGCGGACAATCCTGATAGTTTATCTTTCAAACCTAGCTCACGATATTTGAGTCCACTAGTGTTGAAGAAAGATTTGATGTTTAAATCAGAATTTTCCATCCAAGTTAGAATTTTCTCTTTACTCGGTGTTTCCTTGACAATGTCTACTGCTTCAAAGTCCAGACCCAAGTGGTTTAATTCAGCCTTAGCTTTGCGACAGGTCGAACATTTTGGATATTCAATAAATCGTAACATATCATTTCTCCATTTATATCATTTATCTAAAGCTTTCTCGCTAAGCTCTACGCCTTCATGCTCCAAAAGCCATATTTTCTTGTCTAATCCCCCAGCATAGCCAGTTAGTTGTCCTTGACTTCCTAGCACCCGATGACAAGGAACGATGATAGAAAAAGGATTTCTACCTACAGCACCGCCAACAGCCTGCGCAGAACGATTACCTAACTTCTTTGCTATCTGACCATAAGTAACTGTTTCTCCGTAAGGAATAGTTTGCAAATAAGCCCAGACCCGTTGTTGAAAATCTGTCCCAACAACAGCTAAAGGAAGACCCGAAAAGTCTGGATACTTTCCGCTAAAATAATCATCTAGCAAAAGACGAGTTCTTTTCAGAATATCATTTTCTACTGGCATCGTGGCCTTCTCTAAACCACGCTCAAAATATTTCTGCTTGAGAAACCAGGCTCCAATAAGCCCTGTCTCATCAGCAACTAAAGACATTTCTCCTAAAGGGGAAGTATAAATTTGTTTATAAAAAGTCATTTTTACTCACTGACTTGCTCATGATAACGAGCATATAATTCACTCTTATTCCAACCATATTTTTTAGCCACTTCTTTGATAGCTTGATTTTTCTTTGCTCCTGCTGCTACTAGAAAATCAATCTCTGCCAACAAATCCGCTTCTGACTGCTCAACCACTTCTTCGCTCGCTCCTTCCACAATCAGCAAGCATTCGCCCTTAAGCGGATTTTCTGAAATATGGTCTATCACTTCGGAAATCAAGCCACGTTGGTATTCCTCATAAATCTTAGTCAATTCCCGTACCAGAACAACGGAGCGATTTCCATAAATACTAAGCATATTTTCTAAAGTAGCCTTAACCCGATGAGGAGATTCGTAAAAAATCTGTGTCTCTGGATAGGCTTTTTTATTAGAAAAAAACTCTTTTTGCCGACCAGCCTTGCGTGGCAAAAATCCATAAAAAATATGAGGTTGCGGAGCAAGACCACTAGCTATCAAAGCTGAAATACCTGCGCTGGGACCAGGTACAGTCACTACTGCGATTTCCTCAGCAATAGCAGCTTTGACTAAATCATGCCCTGGATCCGAAATGCTAGGCAAGCCGGCATCCGAAACCTGCGCAATATCCTGACCACTTTTCAGCAAACGAATCAAATCAGGGATTTTTTCTTTGGCATTATGCTCATGAAAGCTAATCTGCTTCGTAGCAATGTCAAAATGCTTGAGCAACAGACCAGTATTTCTGGTATCTTCTGCTGCAATGAAATCGACTTCTTTCAGAGTATTTACCATACGGATACTCATATCGTCCATATTCCCAATCGGAGTTGCCACCAGATAGAGCTTCCCATAAGGAGACTGACCCTTAAAACTTTTTTGAATCTGCATGCTTACTCCCTAAAAAGTAATTCATCACAAAACATACATTCTGCATCATTTTCACGGCGTTGCCCATAAAAATCTGTGCACACATGAAAACCATCTTCATAGAGTTTGCGCAAATTATCCCGGTTTCTTTTTGTTTTTGGTGTTGCTGCGTGCTCTACCTGTCCTAATCGCTCTCTTAATTTATCATTTTCCAAGCGCAGCGCTACATTTTCTTCCACCACGCTTTTCAGATTTTTCTTAATCGCTTCTACTTCTGCTAAAGTAACAAGCAGATTTTGAGAAAATTCATCAAGAGCATCAAATAATTCTTTTTTATTCATCCTCACTACCATTTCCCTGTGCCAACGTAGCACATCATTCTCTTTCTTGTAACACCATATATTCTAGTGCATTTTGAAGACTAACATTGGCTTGCCACATTTTTCTTGCTGTAAATATACCTTCTAAATAGAAGCGTCCCCACGTTGTTTGCATTTCTTTTGCAAAGAGAAGCTCTAAGAGCTTCAAAGCCTGTTCTTGCTTTTCCTTATCAACTGCCAGACTAGCCAACTTCGCAACCTGCAAATAAGCAGTTTCTTTCCGGTTTAAGCAAAGCGATGCAAAACGATCACATTCTGCTGCCAAGTCAAAAAAAGCTGGACTAGCTGCCAAACGTAGGGCTTCTTCTTCTGTTTGACTATAAGCAGTTAACAATTCTGCTTGTGTCTTTATCAGCCCAGCCTGCTCCAATTTTTCAAGCAAATAGGCTTGATTTTTTGGAAAATGAAATAGCTGCGCTCGGCTTTTAATCGTGGACAAAATAAGATTTTCATCCGCTGTCAACAAGAAAATATACACTTCACTTTGCGGCTCTTCAATGACCTTCAACAGCGAATTAGCTGCATTGACATGCATCTTGTCCGCATCACAAATGATAAACACTTGCTTGCTGCTTTCAAATCCAGACTGCGAAAAATTGCGTACCAATTCTCGAACTCGCTCTGTCTTGATAATCTGATTGACAGGTCGAACAACCGTCACATCTGAAAAATCTTCTTCTTCTATCAACCGACAATTTCGACATTCTCCACAAGGAAGAACGCCATTTTTATTGGTGCAAAACAAGCTCTGTGCCAAACATTGAGCCATTTCAAAACTGCCGAAAGCCCCTGTAAACAGATAAGCATGATTCAGCCGATGTTGCTGTAAAATGTGCTCAAAACGCTCAAACAAAACTGGCTGCAACTGAGCTATTTCTTCTATTTTCATCTTAAACTCTCAACTCGTTCTGCCAATACTGCTAAAGTATCTGCAACGACCTTTTCTAATGGCTGACTAGCATCAATCTTTCTCACACGATTTGGCTCTTTTTCAAGAATAGACAAATACCCCTCACGCACGCGCCGATGCCATTCCACACTTTCACGATCCAAGCGGTCCGCACCACGCTCTTTGCTCTTAGCAATACGAGCCAAGCCTTCCTCTGCTTCAATATCAAAATAAAGGGTCAAATCTGGCTTCAAACCGTCGGTCGCAAAATCATTCAGCCAATCAATATCAGCCACCTTCAAGCCTCGACCAAAACCTTGATACGCCACCGAACTATCAATAAAGCGATCCACCAGCACCATTTCACCACGATCTAAAGCAGGTAAAATACGTTCCACCAAATGTTGCCTACGACTGGCAATATAGAGGAGCAATTCCGTTTTTTCATCGATTTCCGTATGCTTCGGATCTAAAACAACATCGCGAATCTTCTCCGCAACTGCCACTCCACCAGGCTCACGCGTAGTGACAAACGCCTGCCCTTTTGCTTCTAAAATCGGAATCAAGGCTTCTAAAACACTTGATTTTCCTGCACCGTCTGGTCCCTCTAAAGAGATGAATATTCCTTTTGCCATACTAACTCATTTCTTCCTTTTTCTCCTTTCTATTTTAACAAAAAACTCCAGAAAAATCATTGCCAGAAAAAGTTTAAAAAAATTTTTTCAAAATGATACATAAGTTTTCAAGATTTGATACAATAGAATGTACAGAAATTATTAGGAGGTTATTATGTCTAAGTTTAAAAACTATCTAACGATTATTCTAGGAGCTGGAATTTTTGCTTTTGCAATCAATTATCTGATTATTCCGAATCATTTGTATGAGGGAGGCGCAACTGGTGTGACCCTCATTACATACTATCTTTTTAAGATTCCTGTTTCACTGATGAATCTCATCATCAACATTCCTCTTTTCATTATTGCTTGGAAAATTTTTGGATCGCGGCTTTTGTACTCTAGTATCTTAGGGACTTTTGCCGTTTCTGCTTGGCTGGCGGTCTTTGAAAAAATCCCTTTCGTGATTAACCTTGAAGGCGACCTCGTGATTGTGACGCTTCTGACAGGGATTATTGCTGGCGTTGGACTAGGAATTGTTTTCAATGCCGGTGGTACGACTGGCGGTACCGATATTATTGCTCGAATCGCTAACAAGTATACGAATATCTCCATGGGAAAATTGATGTTTACTGTAGACTTCTGCGTCCTTATTTTCGTTATACTTGTTTTTAAAGATGTTCGCTTAGTGACTTATACCTTGATTTTTGTCTTTATCGCTTCACGAGTAATTGACTTGATTGGTGAAGGCGGTTATGCCGGCAAGGGCTTCATGGTTATCACTAGCCATCCAGAAGAATTAGCAAAGAAAATTGACGAAGATCTCGGTCGTGGAATTACTTTTATCAATGGACAAGGCTACTACAGCGAGAATGATCTGAAACTCATTTACTGCGTTGTTGGACGAAACGAAATGCAATCCATGAAAAAAGTTATTCATAGCGTCGATCCACATGCCTTTATTACCATTACAGATGCCCATGAAATCCTTGGTGAAGGCTTTACCTTAGATGTCAATAAGCAACCTATTCAGAAATAATCTTGCTCCCATTATAAAAAACGCATGATCACAGTTAAAAGACTGCTCTCATGCGTTTTTGTTATTTTATAATGCTTTTGCTGACGTACGGGTAATGTCTTCTACCTGAATACCTTTGTCTTCAAATTTCGCTTTTAAAGCCGGCAAATCCACATTGCCATCAATTTGAACTTCAATGATAACCTTGCCATCTTTGCGTGGAATATTAACAGCGTTAGAGATGTTGAGATTTTCTTCGACAATCAAATGCACTATCTTCTCCAACACACCGACTTCATCTTCTGTAATGAAACGCACGCGAATACCTTCTTCACCATAGCCAGCAATTTCAAGAAAGGCTCTGAAAACATCACGATCTGTAATGACGCCGTATACTTGCTGGTTGTCCACCACTGGCAAAATGCCAATTTTATTTTTCAGCATCAAGTAAGTAGCATCTTCCAAACTAGCAAATTGTGATACCGTCACCACATCACGAATCATGACATCTTTAATTTTGGTCTTGTTTAGCAAATAATTCATCTCATAGATAGACAAGCTGGTCGCTTTTGAAGGACTTGCTTCGGCAATCGTTCCTTCAGTCACCAAACCGACCAATTGGTCATTTTCAATAACAGGAAGCCGGTGCAATCCTTGCTCCCGCATAATATCCGCCGCATGCGCTACCGTCGTGTCTGGACTAATGTACACTACTTTTCGTGTCATAAAATCTTTAACTGCCATGGGAATCTCCTTTATCTTTGATCTTTCAGTTCTATTATACTGTATTTTCTAGTTTATTTCAAACGCTTTCAATCTACTTACCTATGTTTTCAAGAATATTATTAGTGAATAAAAAAGAAGTAGAAAACCACTTCTTTCTCCTTTTTTCACCCACCGAGATAAGCCTTGCGGACTTCATCGGAAGCGAGCAATTCTTTTCCTGTGCCAGACAAGACAATATTTCCTGTTTCTAAAACATAGCCACGGTCGGCAATTGAGAGGGCTTTGTTAGCATTTTGCTCAATCAATAGAACAGTTGTGCCTTGTTTTTGAATATCTTGAATAATATCAAAAATTTCTTGAATGAAGAGAGGAGCCAGTCCCATTGAAGGCTCATCTAAAAGCAGGAGTTTGGGCGTAGACATGAGAGCTCGCCCCATAGCAAGCATCTGCTGCTCACCTCCCGAAAGAGTTGCAGCATCTTGATTTTTACGTTCTTCTAAACGCGGAAAACGTGAAAAAACTTTCTTTAGATTCGCTTGATTTTCATCACGATTTGTTTTTAGAAAAGCACCCATTTCCAGATTTTCCATAACGGTCAAGCCTGGAAATACATGACGTCCTTCAGGTACCTGAGAAAGGCCTGCTGCTACAATTTTCTGAGCAGGGACTTTTTGAATTTCATTTCCTAAAAACTCGATTTTTCCTGCACTTGGACGAACCAGTCCTGAAATGGTCCGAAGAATCGTCGTTTTTCCAGCACCATTGGCACCGATGAGAGAAACAACTTCGCCCTCATTGACTTCAAAGCTGACATCTCGGACAGCCTGAATCATGCCATAATGGACGGAAAGATTTTCAACTTTTAGCATAGACATTAGGCTTCACCTCCCAGATAGGCTTCGATAACACGCTTATCATTTTTGATCTCGTCAGGAGTTCCGTGTGCGATCAAACGACCATACTCCAATACATAAATTCGTTCCGTCACTTCCATGACTAAACTCATGTCATGCTCAATCAGCATGATTGTGATTTGGAATTTATTTTTTATGCGACGAATTAACTCTGTCAATTCTGCTGTTTCCTGTGGATTCATTCCCGCAGCAGGCTCATCAAGAAAGAGAATTTTTGGTTCTGTTGCTAGAGCACGCACAATTTCCAAACGACGTTGTTGACCGTAAGCTAAATTCTTAGCAAGTGTTTCTGCTTCACCGTCTAGGTCAAAGATTTTTAGTAATTCCAGAGCTTTCTCACGCAATTCTGCTTCATTTTTATAGAAAGCTGGCAAACGAAAGAAGCTAGCAAAAACATGTGCTTTGTGGTGATTTCCCAAAGCAATCAAGACATTCTCTAAGACTGTCAAATCTTTAAACAATCGAATATTTTGGAATGTCCGACTGAGCCCTAAAGAAGCAATCTTATAAGGAGCCTTGCCATTGAGCAAATGCCCATCCAAGGTCACGCTTCCTTCACTTGGCTCATAAACACCGGTCAGTAAATTAAATAAAGTTGTTTTTCCTGCACCATTTGGACCAATGAGACCGACTAATTCGCCCTCATTTAGCTCCAAGGTCACATCGCCAACAGCAGTCAGCCCGCCGAAATTTTTTGTTAGATTTTTTACATCAAGAAGCGCCATTAGTTTACCTCCTTATCTTTTTTAAAGAAGCGTGAGAGGCTTAATTCCCATGTACCAAGAAGTCCACCTGGTCGGAAAATCATCACTAAAATCAAAGCAAGAGAGTAGATAATCATACGAATACTTGCCACATTTTGTAGCACCATGTTTAAGATACCTAAGAGAATTGCTGCAACAATAGTACCAGTCATCGAACCAAGACCACCAAATACCACAATAATCAAGACATTGATACTATTGATAAAAGTATAATCTTTCGGCACAACAGAGCCAATAAATCCTGCTTGGAGTGAGCCTGCGATACTAGCTGTCATCGCTCCAAAAACAAAGGCAATGACTTTGATTTTAGTGGTATTGACCCCCACAGATTCTGCTGCAATTTCATCTTCACGAACTGACAAGGTTGCTCGTCCAATTGGGCTGCGCAAGAAATTGATGGTTAAAATAGTTGTGATAACTACAAAGAAATACACCATTTGCCAATTGGTAAAAGCAGGAATACCCAAGATACCTGCGGCTCCGTTGGTCAAATCGCCTCCATTGATGATTAAAATCCGAATGATTTCAGAAACCCCAAGCGTGGCAATTGCTAGATAATCGCCCTTCAAACGAAGAGTAGGAATCCCGACAATCAAAGCGACTGCTCCTGCAATCAATGCCCCTAACACCATAGCCGCAAAAAAGGCAGGATAGGTAGCAGATTTCGAACCAATAATTGCAGCTGCATAAGCACCAATTGCCATGAAGCCAGCATGCCCCAGAGAAAATTGACCAGAAAAGCCGACAATCAAATTCAACCCTACTGCTAAAATAATGTTAATACCGATTTGCTGTAAGATTTGCAAGTAAAAATCATTCAAAACTCCAGCGCTGACAAGGAGAGTCAGCAAACCGTAACCAGCAAGAAGGAGCACAAACCATAGAATATTTACTTTTACATTCTTTTTCATCGCTTACACCTTCTCTTTCACATTCTTACCAAGAATACCTGCAGGACGGACAAGTAAAATCAAGATTAAGATACCGTACACAATCGCATCGCGGAAATCTGACATACCAAAAGCTGTCGCAAAGGTTTCTAATAGACCAATGACAAAGCCCCCCAGTGCTGCTCCGGGGATAATACCAATCCCACCAAGTACTGCTGCGACAAATGATTTCAGCCCTGGTGTCATTCCCATCAAAGGCTCAAGGGAATTATAATAAAGCGCGATGAGTACACCTGCTGCTCCTGCCAAAGCAGAACCTAAAGCAAAAGTGAAACTAATTGTACGATTGACATTGATTCCCATTAGCTGCGCTGCATCACTATCAACAGAAACTGCCCGCATGGCTTTTCCCATTTTAGTTTTTTGAACGATAACCTGCAGCAATACCATTAAAATCAAGGAAATGACCAAAATCATCAATTGGATATTTGTGAGACTAATCGGACCAAAATTATAACGAACCGTTTCAATCACTTGTGGGAACGAACGAGTATTGGCCCCCACAAAATAGACCATCACATATTCCAAGAAAAATGAAACACCAATCGCAGTAATCAAAGCTGCAATCCGAGTCGAATTTCTCAGTGGACGATACGCCAGAAACTCGACCAGCACACCTAAAATTGCCGTCCCAATCATTGCCAAAATCAAGGCAAGGAAAAAATTAAGATGAAGAGAGTTAATCAGGAAATAGCCCATAAAAGCGCCCATCATATAAATATCTCCATGAGCGAAGTTGATAAGCTTGATAATCCCATAAACCATGGTATAGCCGAGAGCGAGCAAAGCATAGACACTCCCTAAAATTAGACCATTAACAAGTTGTTGGAGCATGGCCACCACACTTTCTAATTATAGTATAGAAGAAAGAACTATGTGATCGTTCACATTTTCTTATCTATTGTGAAAAAAGAGCGAGTCAAGTCATCATTTCAAAAAAATTGATTTTTCTCACTCATCTATTCTAAGTTTGAGTAAATGAGACCTTTAAACCTTTTAAGTCTCATTTCACGGTTGACTGATTTTTAACAGCTTAAAACATATCTAACAATCAATCACTATGTCTTACAAACCTTAATGAAACATATTTTTAAGACTAAGACTTTTATCCCGCCTCTTTTCTTTTAACCCGTATAAAGAGAAGTAACTATCTACGATGTTCACCATAAATAGTTACTCTTTTATACACTATAAAATATATTTTAAGCAATCCTGCAAATGATTATGGCTTAACTGTTTCAGCTGCTGTGACCTTCCCATTGTTCATGGTCATCATAAAGGCTGTTTTAACAGTATTATGATTCTTGTCAAAGCTGGTATCACCTGTTACACCTTCAAAATTCTTTGTCTTAGCAAGGTTGTCTTTGATGTCAACAGATGTTTTCGCACCTTTGGCAGCATTGGCAACAAGATAAACAGAGTCGTATGCTAACGCTGCAAATGTTGAAGGTTCTTCATTGTTGTATTTAGCCTTGTAAGCTTCTAGGAATTTCTTAGCTTTCGCTGAGACATCAACTGTCGAAGAAAAACCTGAGATGTAGTATATATTTGAGGCTTTGGCTGGAGTTGCTTGTTGGACAAATTCCTCACCATTAAAGCCATCACCACCAACGATTGGCTTATCAATTCCCATACCACGCGCTTGGTTGACAATTTTACCAGCTTCCGTATAATAACCAGGAATGATAATCGCATCAAAATCTTTTCCCTTCATCTTGGTAAGTGCTGCTTGAAAATCTGTATCACCAGCGACAAACTTTTCATCTGCAACAATCTCACCTTTGTAGGCATTACGGAAAGCTTTTGCGATACCTTTGGCATAATCACTTGAGTTATCTGTATAAAGCACAACTTTTTTCGCTTTTAACTTTTCTGTCACATATTTAGAAATGATTTTCCCTTGGAAACTGTCTTGGAAAGTTCCGATGAATAAGTATTCTTGATTTTTCGTCAAACCGTCTTGTGTCGCACTAGGTGAAATCAAAGGCACACCTGCTTTTGTCGCATTGGGAACTGCCGCTGCTGTTGCACCAGAAGTTGCAGGTCCTACGACTGCATTTACTTTTGATTGGGTTACCAAGTTAGTCGTGACAGAAGCTGCTTCTGCTGTTTCAGATTTATTATCCTTGTCAACAACTTCAAGTTTCTTGCCATCAATACCACCAGCTTTGTTGATTTCATCAACAGCCAGTTGGGCACCTTTTTGTTCGGCTGTTCCATAAGCTGCTGTTGCACCAGTTTCTTCAAAGTTGAATCCGATTTTAATAGTCTTATCAGCAACTTTTGTACCAGTTGTATTGGAGCCACCTGACTTTACTTCCCCACAAGCGGCAAGAAGGGCAACACTTGCAAGGGCAACAAATGATAGAGCAAATTTTTTCTTCATATTCTTATCTCCTCGTTCCGAAATGATATGTTTAGAATATATCGAATTATCTGACAATTGTCAAGTGGTAAATGAGATTTTTTTATATGTTTACGTTTTCTTTATCTCTAAACAAGTTTCCAACAAAGTCTGTGTCCAATTCTTGAATGTGACAAACCCGTACTTGTTTGACATATTTTTCTTTAGATAACTTTTGCATCGTCTCTTCTACTTGCTCTGTCGGAACATACAACTGGAGGTAACGATGCTTTTTAGAATGGTAGACAATATCGCCAATAGTTTCTATTTTTTTCACATCTCGATTGTAATACAAATACACAATCAAACCTGTTCGTTCTTCTTTTTTAAACATGAATTTTCTTTCTAATTTAATTTTATCATTTATAAGTATATCAAAAAAATGCCCATCAGAGGACATTTTTCGTACAGTAATAAACAAATGATTAGTTTAAATTATTATTTGCCATGATTTCATCAATGAAACCATAATCCAAGGTTTCTTGAGCACTCATCCAATAATCGCGTTCTGCGTCTTTATGTACTTGCTTAATGGTTTTCCCTGAATTATCCGCAAGGATTTTCTCCAAGTTATTTCGGGTTTTCAGCAAATGCTCAGCCGCAATCGCCATATCGGTTTGTTGCGTACCGCTACCAGTTCCGCCCATTGGTTGGTGAATCAGGTATTCTGCATTCGGCAACATGAAGCGCTTGCCTTTAGCACCACTTGAAGCAATAATGGTTCCCATGGAAGCAGCCATCCCCATGACAATTGTTTGGACATCTGATTTGATGAAGTTCATGGTATCAACAATCGCTAGACCAGCTGATACGGAACCGCCTGGCGTATTGATGTAAAGATAAATATCTTTGGTATTATCCTGCGCATCAAGAAAAAGTAATTGCGCAATAATGGAATTAGCCATATTGTCCTCAACAGGACCCGTCAGCATAATAATGCGATCTTTTAATAAGCGTGAGTAAATATCGTAGGAACGTTCTCCACGGCTTGTTTGTTCAATAACTACAGGAATCATTGTATTCTCCTTTTCATCTGATATTTTAATCTGACTAACAATTTTTAGTGAGATTTTTCAAATATGAGACTATTATAGCCTTTTGGTCAAAAAAGGTCAAACATAAAACTCATTATTTTGTACCAAAAAGACGATCTCCTGCATCTCCCAATCCTGGAACGATATAGCCGTTTTCATTCAAATGATCATCAAGGGCTGCTGTAAAGATTTCCACGTCTGGGTGAGCTTCTTGTAAAGCTTTCACACCTTCTGGCGCTGAAACAAGGCAGACAAATTTAATATTGTGTGCTCCGCGTTTTTTCAATGAATCAATGGCTAAAATAGCTGAACCACCTGTCGCCAGCATGGGATCTACCACAAAGATTTGACGTTGGCTAATGTCTTCTGGTAACTTCACAAGGTACTCAACTGGTTTTAGGGTTTTTTCGTCGCGATACATGCCAATATGTCCGACTTTAGCAGCTGGCACAAGGCTCAAAAGACCGTCCACCATACCGATACCTGCACGTAAAATTGGGACAATAGCTAATTTTTTACCAGCCAATTGTTTTTGAACCGTCTTTGTAATGGGCGTTTCAATTTCCACATCTTCTAATGGTAAGTCACGTAAAACTTCATAGCCCATCAGCATAGCAATTTCATTTACTAACTCACGAAAAGCCTTAGTAGAGGTATCTGTGCGACGTAGGATAGACAATTTATGCTGAATGAGCGGATGTGCGATCACTTGAAATTTTTCCATGATTGGTTTTCCTTCTTTCAATTTATTCTTCTTATTATATCAAAAAAACATAAAAAAGGCTCGTGACAAACAAGCCTTTTCAAAGATTGTCAATTGCTTACAACCATTCATGGTATTTCTTAATATAAAGATGCTTCACAAACGTAACACTTGCCATATACAAAATCATGACAAGGATTAAGAATAAGAAATAAGTACCGTTTAATGGAGCCACTTTTAAAAGCGTAGCAAAAGGACCATAGGGCAATAAGGTTACAAAGAACACGGCTGCTAGCGTTGTCATAACTACAGACAAAGCCGGTCTGCTTTGAATAAACGGCAGTTTAGGTGAGCGCAGCATGTAGATAACCATGGTTTGCGTCCACATGGACTCAATAAACCAACCTGTTTGGAAAATGGTGATGAACTCACTAGACATCCCATGATGATAAACAGAACCTGTCATCATCGGTGCAATGATAAAGAACAAAATCAAGAAGGTCATACAGTCAAAAATAGAACTGATTGGACCAATCCAAGCCATGAAGCGCGTGATGGATTTGGCACTCCAAATGCGCGGTTTTTGCAAAAATTCACGGTCGACATTGTCAAATGGTAAAGCGATACATGAAATATCATACACCAAATTTAACACAATCAGATGAATCGGTGCCATAGGCAAAAATGGTAGGAAAATACTTGAAATCAACAAGGAAAAGATATTCCCGAAGTTGGAACTGACTGTCATCTTGATATATTTGGTCATATTAGCATAGACTTTTCGACCTTCTACCAAGCCTTTTTCAAGCACCAACAAGTCCTTATCTAATAGGATAACATCAGCTGTTTCTTTGGCAATATCGACAGCTGTATCAACTGAAATCCCTACATCAGCTACTTTCATAGAAGGTGCATCATTGATGCCGTCTCCCATATAACCAACCTTGTGCCCATTTGCTTTCAGCTGCAAAATGATACGCGCTTTTTGGTCGGGAGATAATTTCGCAAAAACAGTTGTGGTTTCAACAACTTTGCTCAATTCGTCATCCGACATCGTTTCAATCACAGAACCAAGTAGGATATGTTCTGCATCTAACCCAACTTTCTCACAGACCGCTTCTGTGACTTTTTCATTGTCACCTGTCAAAATTTTGGTGGCAACACCATATTCTGCTAAAGCCTTGATAGCAGGCGCTGCAGAAGGTTTTGGCGGGTCAAGAAAGGCAAGATACCCTGTCAAAATCATGTCTGACTCATCTTCTACTGTGTATTCATAGTCAGCATCTAAGTCTGAGCGATAGCTGACGCCCAGCACACGCAATCCTTGTTCATTTAACTGTGCAACTTCTGCTAAAATTTCTTGGCGAATCTCTTCTGTCAAAGGAAGGATTTCCCCTTTGTCTTCGACATAATTTGAAATAGACAGCATTTCCTCCAGAGCACCTTTTGTCACCATGCTGACGACATTCTCATCATCTCGAACCAACACACTCATGCGACGACGCTCAAAGTCAAAAGGCAATTCATCAATCTTCTTAAAAGTTTGGTCCAAGTTACGAACGATTTCGTGCTTTTCTGCTTCTTTTTCCGTCCGATTGATAATAGCACGATCCATCAGATTTTTTAGCCCTGTTTGATAATACGAATTAAGATAAGCTCTGCGAAGAACGGCTAAATCAAGCTCTCCATGAATATCAAGCGGATATTCCAAAACGATCTCATCTTGTGTCAGCGTTCCTGTTTTATCCGTACAAAGAATATCAATCGCTCCCAAATCTTGAATAGCATTAAGTTTCTTGATAACAACTTTTTCTTTTGCCATAAGAATGGAACCCTTAGCCAAGCTCGCAGTGATGACCATAGGTAACATTTCTGGTGTCAAACCAACACCGACACTAAGTGCAAATACACCAGCCTCTAGCCAATCCCCGTCTGTCAGACCATTGATAAGAAAGACAATGGGTACAAGTACCAACATGAGACGAATGAGCAACCATGAAATGCTGTTCATTTCCCGCTCAAATGAAGTTGGTTCATCATAAGTATTGAGCGTTTGCTCAATAGCACCCATCTTGGTATCATCTCCAACGACCAGAACAAGGGCAATGGCACGACCAGAAATCACATTGGTTCCCATAAAGCCAAGGGCTTCAGATTCAAGCAAGCTATCTGCCTCTTTTTCCTCACATTTATCCAGCGCCATTTTTTCAACAGCATCACTTTCGCCTGTCAAGCCTGACTGTTGCACGAAGAAGTCGCGCGAATCCAAGATTAGCACATCTGCTGGCAACATATCTCCTGCACTCAAGCGAATAATGTCTCCTACCACTAATTCTGTAATTGGAATTTCCTGTTCTTTTCCCTCACGAACGACTGTCACTGTATTGACAATCATACGTGAAAGATTGCTGGCTGCTTTGTCGCTCCGCAATTCTTGCACAAAGCGAATACTACCAGACAACAAGACAAGGACAACAATGATGATAAATGTCGTCGGATCTTCTTGCCCAGGCTTTGCCAGCCAAACATTGGTCACCAAGGATACCAATGCAATGAGTAAGAGAATGACGGTAAAAGGATTGATAATGGATTCATAAATTTTTTTAAAAATTGAATCTTCTTGCCCTTTAGTCAATTCATTTTCACCATATAAGTCGCGATTTTCTTCAACTTGCTCTTCTGTCAGTCCTGCTCTGGAAGTGTTGAAAAAAGTCATCGTATCCCCTACAGACATATGAAGAGCATTTGTTAATCTTTCTTTTGCTGTTTTCACTGATTTTCTCCTCTATCTAAGACGCATCCAAGCAATAAAATAACTGCACACAGCTTTTTGCTCAGGTGTCGTTCATTTGCTAGAGTCGATTCCAAAAGGAGCATGAGGAATGCTCAGATATGGCAATCGACTGATTTTCTGTTGACTCGGGTGATCATCATTTGGCATATTCCTCACTCCTTTCCCTTACGGTTTCCTTTTTTAAAAAAATCAGTTCAAAACAATAAAATCCTACCATGAAAAACATGGCAGGACTGTATGTCTTGTGTTACCGTTCAAGCTTTAACTCCGTAGGGCAATGAAATGACATTAGTCAAAACCTTAGCGATCTCAACTGCTAACCAGCGCATAGTGTCTCCACTACTTTGCGGTAGTCATCCGTATCCCTATGGTAGCCTCACCTACCGATTTTTCATACTAACTATACTCCTCTTAAGAACGATTGTCAACCCAAAATGGCTGTTTCTGAAAATTTCTTTTCATTCTTATTGTGGCAAACAACGCACGATTCTCTTGCAAATCTCTTCTACTAAGAGTTTTGGTGTTGCAATATTTAATCTTGCATGCAACTCCCCCTCTTTTCCATAGTCACTTCCTCGATTGAGAATGACTTTGGCTTGGTCATGCAACAAAGTAAAAAGTTCATCATCTGTCAAACCATAATCGCTAAAATCAAGCCAAATTAGATAAGTTCCTTGTGGTTTCATAACTTTTAACCGCGGAGCTTCTTTGGCAAAATAATCCACCGCAAATTGAATATTTTCTTCTAAAACAGCTTTTAATGCCACCAACCAAGGTTTGCCATAGCGATAGGCCGTTTCTGTCGCAATATAACCTAAACTTGACACTTCATGGTGGTTATTGGCAAGCTGCTGACGTTTAAACCGTGCACGCAATGCAGGATTTTCAATAACAGCATAGGAATTTTTAGTCCCTGCAATATTAAAGGTCTTGGTAGCGCTAGAAAGTACCAGAGCAAAGTCTTTAAAATCCGGTGAAACAGTATTAAAGGAAACATGCTCATGACCAAACAAGGTCAAATCTTGATGAATCTCATCTGATACCAAGATAACCTGGTGTTTTTGACAAAGATGACCGATTCTTTCCAAAACCTCTCTTTCCCAAACACGTCCTCCGGGATTGTGCGGACTGCAAAGAAGATACAATTTCACATTATTTTCGACAATCTCTTTTTCTAACTTCTCAAAGTCAATCTGAAATAGACCATTTTCTTCTTTGAGAGAATTAGATACCAATTTTCGATTGTTTAAGCGAATACTACGAGCAAAAGGTGGATAAACAGGAGAATTGATTAGAACAGCGTCTCCCTCTTTGGTAAAGGCTTGAATCGCAAGAGAAATAGCTGGCACAACACCTTCTACAAAAACGATATCTTCCTTATCAAACGAATACCGATGTTCGCTCTTTTCCCAATCCAACACCGCTTGGAGTAGCTCATCACTCGCATAAGTATAGCCATAAACCAACTGCTCTGCATAGTCATGAATCGCATTTTTTACTTCCGGCATGACCTCAAAGTCCATATCTGCAATCCATGCTGGCAGCAATTGAGGATCTGTCTCTGTCTCTTTCCACTTATAAGTGTGATGAGACAAGCGATTCGGTGCTGTTTGAAAATTGTATTTGCTCATATTATACCTCCAAAGCAAATTTTAAATCTGTGATCAAGTCTTGGCTGTCTTCGATTCCAATGGACAATCGCAATAAGTCATCTGTTAAACCGTAGGATTTCCGCACTTCTGCTGGAATATCTGCGTGTGTCTGAGTCGCAGGATAGGTAATCAAACTTTCTACTCCCCCCAAGCTTTCTGCAAAGGTAAAGACTTTTAACGTATTTAGCAAATGTGGAATAACTGCTTCATTTTTGACTTTAAAGGAAATCATGCCGCCTTTTCCCGGATAGAGAACCTCTTTTACTGCTGGCGAATCTTTCAAGAAAGCTGCTACAGCTTGTGCGTTTTTTGTTGAACGCTCCATACGTAGAGACAAAGTTTTCAAACCTCGAAGCAAGAGATAACTATCAAATGGAGATAAGACAGCTCCTGTCGTATTGAGATTGTAGAATAGATTCTTATAAAGCTCTTTGTCACTCGTCATAAGGGCACCAGCCAGAACGTCATTATGTCCTCCTAAGTACTTGGTCGCCGAATGAAGAACTAGGTCAGCACCATTTTCCAAAGGACGTTGATAGATTGGAGTATAAAATGTGTTATCTACAATAACCTTTGCACCTTTTGCATGAGCTTTTTCTGCAATAGCCGCAATATCAAACTCAAGCATTAACGGATTCGTCGGGGTTTCCAGATACACCACATCTATATCCTCTGTTAAAGCCGCAAGTAATTCTTCTTCCGTATTTGCATATGTAAAGTGAAAGCGCCCTTCTTGCTCCACTTGATGAAACCAGCGAAAAGAACCGCCATAAAGGTCACGAACTGCTAGAACCTTGCTTCCAACTGGAAAAACACTAAAAGCCAAAACAATGGCGCTCATTCCTGAGCTCGTAGCTAATGCATAATCCGCATGCTCAATGGCTGCTAACGTCTTTTCCAAGCTGCTTCGCGTTGGGTTTTTCGTGCGCGTATAGTCATATCCAGTGGATTTTCCAAATTCTGGATGCTGATAGGTCGTTGAAAAATGCAAAGGAGTTGTCAATGCACCTGTTGCTTCATCTGTTTTAATACCAGCATGAGCTAAAAGAGTATCTAATTGTAATTTTTTATCCATAATAAGCTCCATAAGATCGAAATAGAATCAATCAACCTTTATTATTCTAAGTGATTCTATTGTAACATCTTACGAAAATACTGTGTTTTGTTCTTTTCAAGAGCTAGATATAGTTTTAAACTATACTGACTATTCAAAAAATTATAGAACTTGATTGCAAGAATAGCTATTTTCATTATAGCTTAATTTTTATAATTTTTCTACAACATTAAAAAGCCTTGCAGCCTTTTAATGAATATGAAATTTTTGACGTAAGGTTTGAGCTTTCTCACCAATAAAGCGGTCTAACAAACGGACTCGCAAAGCCATTGCTCCATAAATAGCGATGCCCAAGCCACCGATGATAACCAAATAAAGCATACTCGAAATGCGTCCACTTGGATGAAAAACAAAGCCAAGTACGACTTCCACAATGGCAATCAAAAGAGCCATAACTGCTGTTAAAATCCCAATCAACAAACTCCGTTTGAAGAGAATGGTTTGATTGAGTCCAGTTACTTGACGAATGTGTTGGTACATCAGAATGATTGGAACGATGAGTCCAATTGTCGTTGCCAGAAGCGGTCCATAGGCTCTAAACAGATAAATAAATGGAATTTGCAAAATGAGCTTAACAAGAACTCCATAACCAAAATAGATAATCGCTTTACGATTTTGAAAAAGCGCCTGAATCATTGGCGACAAGACAGTATAGACGCCAAGAATAATCGTCTGTAACATAGCAAAAATGAAGAGTCCTAAGGCTAAACTATCTGGTCGTCCGTAGAAAATCGTGTACAAAGGACGGGCTACTAAGACAGAACCAATCGTTGCTGGTAAAAGAAACAGCAGTAACATACTCAAATTATCTTGAACTAAGCGCGCAGCCGCCTTTAAATCACCTTTGACATAGTTTTCTGTCAGCAAGGGAATCCCCACACCGCCGATCGAAGTTGCTACTGCAATCAAAATCATGGTAATCTTATTTGGATTAGCAGAGAAATAACTGAACATAACCACCAGCTGAGAATTGCTATAATTGGTGAACCATTTCATCGTATTGATAAATGTCATCTGGTCAATGATTTGGAAAAGCTGAATAGCAGAACCCGTGATGATAAAAGGAATGGCTTCACGAATCGTATCCACCAGCAAAGCACGGCTGTTGATTTCAGCACTATTAGCCGGTTTGTGTAAGATAGATGTCAAGAGATTGGTCTTCCAAAGAAAATAAACCAAAACCGCCATACTAGCAAACATACCGACAAAGGCTGCAAAAGTAGATTGGGTCACTGCAGCAACATAATCTTTAGTGCCCAATTTCATAATGAAGAATGTTGCAAGCAACATCCAAATCACACGAATGACTTGTTCAGCAATCTGGCTCATGGCATACGGTTTTAAATTGTTAAAACCTTGGAAAAATCCACGAATGACACTCATGGCTGGAAATACTAGCACAGCCCACGACAAACTTTGCATGACCGGAATCAGCTCTTTCCCAACTCCTGATACACGCGCAAAGAACGGTGATAAAAGATACATCACAACTGCAAAAATGACCCCCAACAAGAGCATGAATTTCAAAAATTCACGAATGAGAGTAAAACTATGATCTTTTTGATCCATCGTATTGTACTTGGCGACTTGCTTGGCGACTGCAACTGGAACTCCTGCCGTAGAAATCAGAAGAAACCAAGCATAAATATTGTAGCCCATAGTAAACAATCCATTGGCTTCTGCACCGTGTTTCCCCATCCAGATATACCAAGGAATGATATAAATTGCCCCTAAAAAGCGGCTGATAAAGTTACTAGCTGTCAGCCAAGCTGTTCCTAGCAGCATTTGTTTTTGTTGATTTGTTGTTTGTTGGTCCATACATAACCTCTAAAAATAGTCTCATCTTATTATAAACTTTTCCTTTCCGCTTGTAAAACCTCGCCATTAAGTTTACAATAGAAATATGATAACAATTGAAAACGCATTAAACATTTTAAAAAACGATCACAATTTCCGCGAGATTATCGACAAGGGACAATATTTTTATCATTATCGTAATCTTGTTTTTGAAAAAATCAGCTACGACAGCCGTGAAGTGGATGCTTCCACTCTTTTCTTTGTCAAGGGTGACAATTTTAAAAAAGAATTCTTGGAAAAAGCAGTGACAGCGGGTCTACAGCTTTATATCAGTGAAATGGATTTTGAAGTGGGAATTCCTGCTCTCATAGTCAATGACGTAAAACAAGCCATGAGCCTTCTTGCCATGGAATTTTATGGAAATCCACAAGACAAACTCAAATTGCTCGCTTTTACAGGAACCAAAGGAAAGACCACTTCTGCTTATTTCGCCTATCATATCCTCCAACAAAGTCACAAGCCAGCTCTCTTGTCTACCATGAACACGACGCTGGACGGAGAACATTTCTTCAAATCTGCTTTGACAACACCGGAAAGCTTGGATTTGTTCAAAATGATGGCGACAGCTGTTGAGAATGGACGAACTCATCTTATCATGGAGGTTTCCAGTCAAGCCTATCTGAAAAAGCGGGTTTATGGTTTGACCTTTGATGTTGGCGTTTTCCTCAATATTAGTCCTGATCACATCGGACCAATTGAACATCCAACATTTGAAGACTATTTTTATCATAAACGGCTTCTCATGGAAAATAGCCGAGCTGTGGTGGTCAATAGCGAAATGGACCATTTTGAAGTTTTGGCTGAGCAAGTTGCTTCCATGGATCATGATTTCTACGGACAGCATTCAGACAATCAAATTCGTCACTCGCAAGCCTTCTCTTTTGAAACCAGCGGAAAGTTAGCAGAGAAATTTGACATTCAGCTGATTGGTCGTTTCAACCAAGAAAATGCGCTTGCCGCTGTACTTGCTTGTCTCCGCTTGGGTGCTTCCGTTGCGGACATCAAGAAGGGAATCGCAAGCACGCGTGTCCCTGGACGTATGGAAGTGCTGACCCAACAAAATGGTGCCAAAGTGTTTGTGGATTACGCACACAATGGTGTCAGTCTCGCTAATCTCCTATCGGTCGTTCAAGAACATCAAAAAGGTAAGATTATTTTGGTGCTCGGTGCAACTGGAAATAAGGGCGAAAGTCGCCGCAAAGATTTTGGTCTACTAATCAATCAACATCCAGAATTAATGGTGATTTTAACCGCAGATGATCCAAATTACGAAGATCCAATTGCCATTGCCAAAGAAATTGCTTCTTACATATCCTTTGATGTTGATATGATTGCTGACCGCGAAGAAGCTATTAAAAAAGCCCTTGGCTTAACTAGTAAAAAAGGCGATGCTGTCATTCTAGCAGGCAAAGGCGCTGATTGCTACCAAATTATAAATGGTAAAAAAGCTAACTATCCAGGTGATTATGCAATTGCAGAAAAATATTTATAGAAACTAATAAAGGTCGAGACAAACGTTTTCGACCTTTAATTATTGAAGAAAAATTACAAATTTATACTAACAAATAGAGATGCACAATTCTTTAGAAATCAAAATCTTGCTTTATGATTTTATTTTCTCCAACTAATCAAAACATACATTAGACTTGATCCATACATATCCGCAAGAGCATGTACGAGGAAGAAAGGCAAGAGATTTTTAACCTTGTATTTGTAAAGGAAATAATAGAGAAGTCCAAAACCAACACCAATCGTCAGCGCCCAGAGCATCCCCTGATAGGTATGGAAAGAAACACGAATAATTGTCGAATAAAGAAGAACCCACCACTTATATTTATCTTTTACAGAGGTCAATAAACCTAAGAAGAAAAATTCTTCATAGAAGCCATTGAGCAAAGCATAGAGAATAGCCATAGGTGTCAAATCAATAAATTTGCGGAAAATTTCCGTCAGATCAATATATTTCCACAATTGCGGATCAAAATAATTGTATTCTCCGCTAAGAGTCGTCACTGTATCCGCGAGAATCCCCATAACCGCAAAGATAAAGGGAATCCAAAAGAGTACCGACCACGATAGACGAATCGGCAACTGCTTAAAGTCAAAACGGCGAAGTATTAAATAGGCTATCGTCAAAGCTAACATGAGAAGCTGCAATTCTAAATTACTGGAATAAGCTACTCCGTCACTTGCTGTTTTACTAACTGTATCTGTTACTGCTGCCGTAGTGGACGGTGACAAGCTCGCAAGATAAAGTTCTGTTGAGCGATAGATAAATTGTCCAAATAGCAGAGCTGTCACAATGACAATATCAAACCATTTCAAATACTTCAACAGCTGAGACGGACGAATTTTTGCTAAAAGATTCACGATACCTTCCTTTCATGCAACGAAACGATTTAGTGACTACCAAATCTTGCTAAACTTAAACCTTATACTTATAAATCTATCAAATAAACCTTAAAATTTTATTATTCTAAGGTTTATCTAATGCTTTCTTTACACGAAAGGTCAATGTTTCCTTATCAAAATCCAATTTTAATTCATATTTCCCTGCTTCGTTAGGCGCAATATAACCTAAAATCACTAGAGCATCTACAAAAATATCACGCCGTTTCTGCATCAGCTCAGTTTTGCGACCATATTTTAAGAGGAAGGTCGTCATATATTTTAAAGCATACTCAGGATTTACATCTCCTACCAAATCATAAAGTTTTTGTTGCTGATTGATCAATGGATATTGTTGCTCCAGCCTGTAAAAATAATTGGAAAGCGTCAACTGCTCTCTGAGAAAATCCGTTTTTTCTACTAAAATAGCTTGGTTTGTTTGATTGGTTAAATGCGTCTCAAAACGCATATTCAACAATTCTTGATAAAGAGGACTATCATCTCGCACAAAGACTTCCTGATCCAAAGACAAAGCCGTCACATTTTCCAACAGAGGAACGCTTTGACGATAGCGTTTATTTTCCCGAAGCACATAGCCTGCCTTGATATAATCCTCTATAGAGCGATCAATATTGGAAAAGTTTGCAAATTCATGCTTTATCTCTCGCAAAGTAACATCGTCATGTCGGTCTAAGTAATTTATCAATTTATGAAAAAAGGGCTGACGTGTCAAACGACTGGGATTGATTACTTTAATCATCTAATCTTCCTTTATAAACTAATTTTTCGGATTGAGCCAATTGACTAGGATTGGTTCCCGGCTGATGAAGAGGAACAGCTAGCCCCAATTCCTTGTAATACTGCTGCCAAAAAGGAGCAATTTTCTCATCTTCATCACCGAACTGCATAGCAATAGTTTCAAAAATGGGGAGAATTTCCGCAATATATTCAGAACAGTAAAAACCTGTCGCATTTGGATAAAAGCTATTGTTATAAGGCTTGTAAAGGTGTTGTTCTGCTCTTTTCCAGACAGCTTTCGCATCTATATCAGGGAAAACATAGACACCATAACATTCATCGTCCTGTAAAAATTCCTCTATCGGCAGTTTTATGACTCCCCGCTCGCTTGTCGCATGGTAAATCCAGCCGTCAAAAAAGATCGCCACATGATTATACCGCCCAGTTGATCGCTGAATAGCTTCTGCCATATCAGATTGACTGGACACAAAAAGCAAATCCCCATTTTGTAAATCTTGAATTTTCATAGAACTATTGTATCAAAAAAGGAGCCGAAACTCCTTTTTTATTCTATTCTTAAGCATTAAAACTTTCTGTTAATTGCGGAACGACTTGTTTCTTACGAGAAACAGCACCAGCAAGGAAAGCGTGGTTGTTTTCAAGAACAAAATTGAAAGCTGCTTCTACCTTATCCATATTGCGACCGATTGCCAGGATTTCTGAGTTTGAGTTGACAATGTCGGTAATCATCAAAACGAAGTCAGAATAACCATTGGCTGCGTTTGTTTTTTCAATAGCTGCTTCCAGTTCAGCTTGACGTTCTAAGACTTCTGCAATATCAACTGTGTTGACTTGTGCTACACGAACTTGGTTTCCGTTTAATTCAAATGTTTTAGCATCAATATCAATCAATTCCTCGGCTGTTTTGCTTGCTAAGTTCGTTCCAGCTTTAAGCATAGCCAAACCGTATTCTTCCAAATTCACACCAGCCAATTCAGCTAATTCTGGAGCAATGACCTTATCACTTGGATGTGTAGTAGGTGATTTCAAAAGAAGAGTGTCTGAAATCAAACCTGAGAGCATTAGACCTGCGAGTTCTTTTGGTACAGCTACACCAGATTCTTTAAACATGCGATAAACGATAGAAGAAGCTGAACCAACAGGCTCCAAACGCATATAAAGTGGGCTGGCTGTTTCAAAATTCGCTACACGGTGATGATCCACAACGCCATACACTTCTACTTCTGCAATGTCAGAAATAGATTGTTGAAATTCATTATGGTCTGTTAAAATGACTTGCTCAACTCCTTCTGCTTTGGCAGATGTCACCACACGCGGTGCTTTTACACCAAAAGTATCCAAGACAAACGCTGTTTCTTCATTTGGAGTCCCAAGAGCCACTGCTTCTGTATCCAAGCCATAAGCTTCACGCGCAAGATAAGCAAAGGCCACAGCTGAGCCAATCGCATCTGAATCTGGATTTTGATGACCGAAAACTAAAATTTTAGACATGATCGTACCTCGTAAACTTTTTATATACTTTATTTTAGCACAATTTTAAGATTTTCACAAAGAGAGGAATAGAAAAGCACTTAATCGTCAGTTTTTCTATCTAACTTCTTAGGTGCTGGTCAACATTTCACTTTCTACTTTTGATCAACTATTATGTATGCGATTCATATACTCTGTATAGGATTCGGTTTTCATGAGTTCTTTGGCATTTTTTACTCGGTCAGCAGTTGGTGGTTTTATGCCTTCTAATGGATAAGGAATACCCAATTCACGCCATTTGAATTCTCCCATTGTATGATACGGCAGCACTTCAAATTTATCAACTGTTTTTAAGGTTTTGACAAACTCACCTAACTCTTTTAAGTCGTCATCACGGTCTGTCAAAGTCGGAACCAAAACATGACGAATCCACATTGGAACACCTTTATCAGATAGATATTTTGCACATTCCAAAATATTTTTATTAGTATGTCCTGTTACAAATTTATGCTGGGCATCATTGATTTCTTTAATATCCAGCAACACTAAATCTGTCACTTCAAGCAGGCAATCAAAAACTTTGAGATATTCTGGTGTGTTGCGGAAAGGCATCGCACAAGTATCTAAAGTACAATGAATCCCCAGCTCTTTAGCCTTGGTAAAGAGAGCCGTCACAAAATTAATCTGCAAGAGGGCTTCACCACCACTTACTGTAATCCCACCTTTTTTACCCCAAAAACCACGATAACGAAGCGCTTCTTGCAAGACGTCTTCCACCGTTCGCTCTCTTGAATTATTTGTTTCCATTGCCCATGTATCTGGATTGTGACAATATTGACAACGCATCTTACAACCTTGTAAAAAGACAATGAAACGGATGCCAGGCCCGTCAACAGCTCCAAAGCTTTCAGTTGAATGGACCATTCCTGTTACTTTTCCATAATCAATTACTTCTTTTTCCATCGTCTTATCCTCTTGAAAACGTTTTATACTATTATTATAACACTTCTTTTCTAGATAGAGGCACAATTTGTCTATTTTTTAGAAAATAATCTGTTTTTCAGTTTCATTTTCAATATTTTTCAAAAAATGAGAGAAGTCTAAAACTCTCTCGTTTATCATCTATTCCTTTTAATCCGTCACTTTCTTTCGCCAAAAGAGGGTTGCACTTAGGATGACAAGCCCTACAACAGCGACTTCAGCACCTGTTGTTCCTGTAGATGGTAAAATTCTCTTTTTAGTTGGTTTATCATCTCTATTTGGTGGAGTTGTGCTGTCACCAGAAGGTTTTGGCTCAGTTGGTTGTGTCGGTGTCGTATTACCTTTCTTCTGACTAAAATCAAGCTGTGCAATAACGGGATCGTGATCTGACGCCCGACCGTGTTCTTCCATAAAGGAAGCATTGATATGAACTGGTGAGAATACTGTTTTATCCGCAATATTTTTTGAAACAAAGATATTGTCTAAACTTTGATTGCTGCCACGGTAGAAGTAAGAATACCGATCAGCTGCATCATGATTGAGCATCATATTTATCAATTCATTACCAGCCACTGCTTTGGCAGTTTCTGAAAATTCAAAGTCATTAAAGTCACCAGTCAAAACAAACTTCAAATTTGGATTTTGCTTCAACCCTTCTTTTACAAAGGCATTCAGCAACTTAGCTTGTTCAATCCGTTGTGCCAATGTATTTTGTACTGCAGGCTGTTTTGAACCATAAACCGCATCGTCCCCGAGCTTGGATTTCAAATGATTGGCAATCACGACAATCCGTTCGCCTTTAAATTCAAATTCTGCTGCTAAAGATTTTCTAACTCTTTCAAAGACTGGATTAGTTGGGTCTATTCTGGCAGGATTTTTCACCAAATGACCGTCCTTGAAAGCAGCCGCTTCTGTGCTACTTCCTGCTTCACGTTCTACTAGCTTCACTCGTTGAGGATTGTACAAGAAAGCTACACGAATATTGGAGCCAGGTTTTCCTCCATCTGCACCGTCAACAGGAGCTACTTCGACATACTTATACTCTTTGCCGCCTAATTGTTTAATCTTAGCGGCTAACTTTTCCCCGCTTTTAACACCACTTACTGTGCCGTCATTGACACTTCCGTTATTATCTTGAACTTCTATGAGTGTGATAATATCTGGACTATGGATTTCATTGATAAAGGATTTGGCAATTTTCTCCACTTTTGCGTCAGGTGTTTCCCCCGCTGCATTGTTCGCCGAGAAGTTTTCAATATTGTAAGAAGCAATCGTCAGTTTATCTTCACTTGGGTAAAGTTTAGAAACTTCTCTTTGCAAACCACCGTCCTGCAAAGCTGGCAATTGGGTTGGCTCCAATTTAAAGACTTTACTGCGATAACTCACGACTCCAACAACATCTTCATTAAAGTAATCTTTGGCTTTGGCAACAAACCTATTTCCTACATAAACTGGAATGGTTGCCGTATTTTGCGCATTCGGACGTAAATTGACGCCACCGATATTATTTAACGGTAATTCTTGATAGCCAGCAGGCAACAGGTAGATATCTCCGCGATATTGCGGCCCAAGCACACGAGGTTTTTTAACTGTTGTCAGCATGCCTTCCAGACTTTCCCAATAGTCCAAGGCATCATGCTCTGGATCATAGACAGTCGGAGTATTGTCTACGATATCTTTTGGCATACGCTCTGAAATATTGACAGGAGCTGGTAATGCCGCTGTTCCGTCTTTTGTTACCTTTGAAGCTATCAATTGCGTGACAGTTAAGCTATCAGCTGGTTTTTTAAATTGTTGGCCCGAACGGATGCTTAGCGACTCCATGTAACCTTCTTTAACTTCACCTTCAATCGTCAATCGGTCTCCAACGGCTACTTTTTCCTTTGAAACTACATAGATAGCATCTGAAGTCTTTGTGTTCCCGTCAGCTTTGATGTCTTGTGCATAAAAGCCATATTGATCCGTTTTAGTGACGACTACATTTGACACACGCACCTTTTTCCCATTATAAGGCGATTCATGTGCTTCGCCTTGAATTTGACCAATATTGGCTACCTCGGTAAATTCCGAAGCAGCGGCTCTTGCTTCACTGCTTGAAGCTTCTGTCTTAGGTGTTGCTTCGCTTGTGCTACTTGGTTCATTCGTACTACTCGTACTGCTTGCTGAACTTTCAGAAGTTGTTTCTGATGATTGCGACTGAGTTGTCGAAGCAACAGAACTAGACTCTGAAGTCGTTGTTACAGAAGTTTCTGAACTTGAAGAGCTCGCCTCATTTGCCTGAACAACAGGACTTAGAACGCAACTAGCTAACAAAATAGCTGTCGCAAACAATACAGGCAATTGCTTTGAAGTTTTTTTCATATATTCTCCTTTACATCATAATTTGGAAATCAAATTTCCTTGAGATGTATTTTTACCGTAATTATTATAAATAAAACAGAAGGATAATGCAAGCGCTTTCTCTTGGGTTTTAAAAAATCGGCTGAACAATTCAGTCGATTTTAGGATTTATTGCTACATTTAGTGTTTATTTACAATAATTGCCAAACTTTCATAAGGTCTTAAGGTTACAACTGCTGCTGTTTGAGCTTCTTCATAATTAGAAAGGAGCACTTCGCCATTTTGATACTCTGGTAAAATATCTATCGTAATCGGATCTGGATAGAAGTTATTGAGTACCAGAAGTTTTTCGGCCCCCAATTGACGCTCGAAAGCATAAACTTGCTGACTGTCTTCATAAACTGGTCGATAGCTGCCTTCGGCAATGATAGGAAGCTCCTTGCGAAGAGCAATCAGTTTTTGATAGAAAGTGAAAATCGGGCCCTGCATCTCATTTTCAACATTGATTTCAGGATAAGATTTCCCAGCTTTGAGCCAAGGGATGCCTGTCGTAAAGCCAGCATTCGCTGAATCATCCCACTGCATAGGAGTGCGAGAATTATCGCGAGATTTGGCCTGAATAATTGCAAAAGCTTCTTCTGGTGTGTTGCCTTGCTCCAGCAGCATCTGATAGGCATTGATAGATTCTACATCCACATAATCTGCCATAGAGTCATAGTCTGGATCCACCATGCCAATTTCTTCTCCCATATAGATATACGGCGTGCCGCGAGACAGATGAATGCTGGCCGCAAGCATGGTTGCTCCTTCATTACGGAAATGCTGAACATCAACAAAACGATTTAAAGCACGTGGCTGGTCGTGGTTGTTCCAAAATAGAGCACTCCAGCCGTCATGGTCACTCATTTCCTTGCCCCATGTATGGAAAAGACGCTTGAGCTCCTCAAAATCAAATTTTTTCAAGCTCCATTTTTGACCATTTTCATAATCCACCTTTAAATGATGGAAATTGAAGGCCATAGACAATTCGTGACGTGCCGGATCTGTATAGAGAATGCAGTTTTCAATAGTAGTCGCACTCATCTCCCCGACAGTTATAAATGAGTCAGCCTGTCCGAAAGTCGCTTCATTCAGCATGTGCAAGTAGTCGTGTACAATGGGCTTGTCCGTATAGGCAGGCTTACCATCATTTTCCGGACAGTTTTCCAACACCTCATCTTTTCCAATCAGATTGATGACATCAAAGCGAAAACCTTTGACACCCTTGTCCCGCCAAAAATTGACAACTTTGAAAAGTTCTTCACGGACATGAGGATTGCGCCAGTTAAGATCAGCTTGCGTCACATCAAAAAGATGCAGGTAGTACTTGCCCATTGTTCCAAAAGGCGCCCAGGCGCTGCCGCCAAACTTAGACAGCCAGTCTGTTGGCTCATCGCGCAGAAAGAAAAAATCTTGGTAGTACGGATCACCAGCTAAAGCTTTTTGAAACCATTCATGCTCAGTTGAGCAGTGATTTAAGACCATGTCCAGCATGAAATCAATGCCGTGCTCTCTTCCAACTTGGACCATCTCTTCAAAGTCAGACATCGTTCCAAAAAGAGGGTTGACAGCTGTGTAATCTGAAATATCATAACCATTATCACGCTGCGGGCTGGGATAGAAAGGATTGAGCCAGACCATACCCACTCCTAATTCTTTAAGGTAAGGAATTTTCTCAATAATACCTTGAAAATCTCCTATCCCATTGCCGGTCGTATCTTTAAATGATTTTGGATAAATTTGATAGACGACTTTTGTCTTATCTAATGCCATTTGTCTTCCTTTTCTATTTCTAAAAGAAAGAGGTGGGGCTTGCGCTCCTCCCCTTTATCGTTGTTACTTTTATTCTTTGCTACGAGCCTTTGTGCCTCTCGTTAAGAGATTGCTGCTTGGATTTCCAGCAGTGAGGCAAATGGATTACTGAGATAAATTTGTCTATTCGTTAGATAAAATCCTGCTCACCATAGCTCGTATCAAACATTTTACCCGATTCGAGTAGCTGTCATCAGCTTATCTCCACGTCTAACAGTTCGCGGTAATGTTCCCTGTTCATCAGCCTGAAATTGCTCTTGATTTGTGATAATCACAGGTGTTTCAGTCACTAAGCCAGCTTCCTGAATAGCTGCTATATCAAAACTAACCAGTTTCTGACCTACGCTCACTCTGTCTCCTTGAGCCACATGAGCTTCAAAACCTTTTCCGTCGAGATTAACAGTGTCCATACCGATATGCATGAGCAATTCGACACCTTCATCTGACACGATTCCAACAGCATGGTTGGTTGGGAAAAGTACTGATACTGTCCCGTTCACAGGGGCCACCAGTTCTCCCTCACTTGGAAGAATGACAACTCCTTGTCCCATCACGCCTTGAGCAAAGACGGGGTCAGTTGCTTGGCTTAATTCTTTGACTTCTCCAGTAAGCGGGCTGACAATTTCTGCAAAATCCACTTTTGCTGCTGCTTCTTTAGCTTCGTCAATCGCTTCAATTTGCGGTGATTTCACACTTTCATCTTCCGTTTTTGTAAGCATACCTGTCTTGCGGAAGAAGAAGGTCAATAGCATTGGTACTACAATGGCCACCAGCATAATAAAGAAGAATGGCAGCATGTATTTAGCTTGGATAGATAAAATACCTGGAATCCCACCGATTCCGATAGCATTGGCTGTTACGTTAAAGGTTACCGATAACAGACCTGCGATAGAAGAACCAATCATCCCTGCCACAAATGGGTAGACATACTTCACATTGACACCGAAAAGTGCTGGTTCTGTAACACCTAGATAAGCAGAAATCGTTGCTGGCAGAGAAATCTGTGCTTCACGTTCATTATGACGGTTCATCAAATAGTAAGCAAACACAGCTGAACCTTGAGCGATATTGGACAAGGCAATCATTGGCCATAGTGCTGTGCCACCTGTATCTGCAACCAGCTGTGTATCAATGGCATTAGTCATGTGGTGCAGACCAGTGATAACAAACGGAGCATAGAGAGCACCAAATATCGCACCAAAGAGCCATTTAACAGGACCAGTCAGACCAGCAAGCACCGCTGTTGACAGCCATTGTCCAAGTGTCCAACCAATTGGACCAAGGACTGTATGCGCTAGAATCAAGGCCGGAATCAAGGATAAGAATGGCACAAAAATCATGGACACAACTTCTGGAATGCGTTTGCGCCAGAAGATTTCAAGATAAGATAGCGACAATCCTGCAAGCAGAGCTGGAATAACTTGTGCTTGGTATCCAATTTTTCTAACTGTAAAGAAGCCAAAATCCCACACCCAGTTTTTAGCAATTTCTGAAGCCGGTGTGCTAGCTACTGAATAAGCATTGAGCAATTGCGGTGATACCAAACAGATTCCAAGAACAATTCCCAAAATCTGACTGGTTCCCATTTTACGAGAAACAGACCAAACAATACCAACAGGTAAGAAGTGAAAAATCGCTTCACCCGGTAGCCACAAGAATGAGTTTACCCCGCTCCAGAACTGTGATACATCCACAATTGTATTGTAAATCGGAGTACCGTCTTTAGCAAACTGAGCAACACCGTCAACCATTTTTTGACCGAGCGCCTGAATCTGCACACCTTCCAGAATATTGCGGAAACCGAGAATCAGCCCCCCAACGATAATGGCTGGAATAATTGGAGTGAAAATTTCCGCCAGCATTGTCATGACACGCTGTACTGGATTCTGATTGCTTTTGGCAGCAGCTTTGGCTGCTTCTTTTGATACTCCTTCAATCCCTGAAACAGCTGTAAAATCATTGTAGAAAATCGGCACATCATTTCCGATAATGACTTGAAACTGCCCTGCATTTGTAAAAGTTCCCTTTACAGCTGGAATGGCTTCAATTGCTTTTACGTCTGCCTTCTTTTCATCTGCCAATACAAAGCGCATCCGAGTTGCACAATGGCTGACAGCTGAGACATTCTCCTTGCCGCCGATAGCCTCTAATAGCGTCTTGGCGTCTTTCTCAAATTTTCCCATTTTCTGTTTGGCTAGGCTCAACCTAACACTCTCCTTCTTTTTTTCATCATTGTACAATTGATTGATACATTTATTGTAAACGATACCAAAGATGTCTGCAAGTTGTTTGTAGTAAAAAAGGCTCTTTTTTGGTAAAATTTATTTAGTTGTATGCTAAAAAGAAAACAAGTGAGGATATCATGAAAAAATATGAACAAATTTTTAAACTCTTAGAACAAGATATTCTAAACGAGAAATATCAGATGAATGATTATCTTCCTAGCGAACACGAACTTGTCCAGACCTACAAGGTCAGCCGTGACACGATTCGTAAATCGCTTGATTTGCTTCAAAAAGCTGGTCTCATTCAAAAAATGAGAGGTCAAGGCTCTAAAGTCATCCAACAAGAACAGATTGACTTTCCCGTTTCCAACCTAACTAGTTACCAAGAACTTGTCCGACAACATGGAATGAATTCTAAAACCAATGTCATCCAGTTAGAAAAAATTACAGTTGATAAAAAATTATCCAGTCTTACTGGTTTTCCTGAATATCGTCTGGTGTGGCGGATTATTCGCCAAAGGGTCGTTGACGGGATCGCCTCCGTCTTAGATATTGATTACCTTGATAAGAGTTTTGTCCCTTCTATTAGCCGTGAAATTGCAGAGCATTCAATTTATGCTTATTTAGAAGATGAACTGGGACTACACATTGCTTACGCCCAAAAAGAAATCACAATTGATCCAGCTACCAATCGTGATAAAATATTGATGAGCATTGGAAATGACCACCATGTCGTCTCTGTCAAATCAAAAGTCTATCTCGCAGACGGACAGCAATTTCAGTTTACAGATAGTCGTCATAAACTCGAAAAATTCCGTTTCGTTGACTTTGCCAAGCGGCAAAAATGATCATGACCCTTCACAAAATTCATTCTTCAATATTTAAAATAGCCAAAAAGGAAGGATGTCATCAATCTGCTTCCTTTATATTTAATGTCATTCACATATTTATAAAAGTAAAGCAAAATTATAAATTTTGAAAAATAAAAGAAGCTGAGATCATTTCTCAACTTCTTCCTCTTCTTCTACTATTTCAGAAACTTCTACTTTGAGCTTTGTCACTCGTCCATTTTTTACCTTATCATTGGTTAAAATGAGCTTTTTGCCCTGACTTTCCACTTCATAACTCAAACGCTCTTTCACGTCGGGTATCGAGCCTACGCCCGTCAAATAATAGCCCGCAATGGTATCAACGTCATCACTTTCCAGTTCAACTTCAAAATACTCGTTAAAGTCATTCAAACTCATGGTTCCAAGGACAAAGTAAGTATGGTCAGAAACCTGATACACCTCTACTTCGGCCTTGTCTGTTTCATCATCTATCTCACCGACAATTTCTTCCAGTAGGTCTTCCAGCGTTACAAGACCAGACATACCACCATATTCATCCAGCAATATCGCCATTTGATTTTGCGTATTCCGCAACTCTGTCAGCAAATCATCCACGAAAATCGTTTCTGGCACAAAGAGCGGTTCCTGCAAAATTTTTCGTAGTACAATATTATCAAAACCATTGGTAAACGCCTCATTTAACAGACGTTTGGTGTGAATAAGCCCAATAACATTATCCTTGTCATCATCATAGACTGGGATTCGTGAGAAATTCTGCCTCAAAATACTTTCGATAATTTCCTTGGTATCATCATTGATGTCCACCATAAACGCATCGGTACGCGGCACCATTACCTCACGCGCCATCATCTCATCTAGTGAAAAAATCCCCTGCAGCATTTCAATTTCATCTGCATCCAATGTTTCTTCACTATTGGTCAGCATATACTCAATCTCATCACGTGTCATTTTCTCATCTGCATCATCAAAAGTCATGGGAGTAATTCGACTGAGCAGATTGGTAGAGGCTGATAAAAGCCAAACAAAGGGACTGACAATTTTTCCCAAGAAGATGATAACTGGCGCTGTACGAACCGCTAAGGAATCTTTGAGGTTCAGAGCGATTCTCTTTGGATACAATTCACCAAAAACAATCGAAATATAAGTCAAAATAGCAACAGATAAAAAGCTTGCAATGGCTCTTGCAGTCTCGGAATTTCCCATCCAAGAAGCAATTTCCTGACCGAGTGTATTGGCCAAACTAGCCCCTGACAAAATCGTAATCAAAGTAATCCCAACTTGAATAGTGGACAGAAAATGATTAGGATTTTCCAAGACTTTTAACAAACGAATGTATTTTGCATCGCCTTCTTCAGCTTTTTGCTCTACACGAGCGCGATTTAAAGATACCATCGCCATCTCTGCTGCTGAAAAAAAGGCATTTAAAAGTGTTAAAACTAGTAATAGTAAAGCTTGCAGTAACAAGGTCTGACTGCTAGGGTCTTCCATGAATGTTCTCTCCTCATATATAAGTAATCTTAATTATAGCATACTTTTTGACTTCTTGCACAAGGAGTGTTAAAAAGAAAGTTTGAAGGAAGATTGCAAAGAAGAAAATCGATTGTTTAGGCTTCTAAATTTTGCAGAACTGTTTCCAAGCGTGAAATTGCATCAACAGGAAGTGCCGTTTTAGGGTATTTTTGATTAAAGGCAAGCAAGAAGTTCAGCCGTACTTGCATTCTTTCTCTAAGTAATTGTTTGTAGCGAGCATCAAAATTCGGAATCGGATAGCCTTCACATTCCATGTATTCGAATCCTTCCAACGGTCCAAATGGTTTAAAATCTGCCGCTTCATCAACAATTTTTTCAACAATATTCAAGCTGACCTCTTTTGAAATTCCCTTTCCCATATAAAATCCAGTGTTGATGATATAGCAGTCGACACCAGATTCAAAGAGACTACGGAATTTCCGATAATCTTCCACCAAAGGATACACTCTAAATGGATTGGCATAAGGTTCAATGACTAAATCATCGTGCTTCCCAGTAACATTTTCAGCGTTGGAACGCTTGGTCATCAAGGTACAGCCCATCGTAGAAGCCATCAGCGGATCGTTGATTTTGACCAACGGTGGGAGAGAATCATCTTTCATAATCCAGAAAATGGCTTGAATCGGCTCATCAATTCGATCAACTCGATTTGGCGTTGCGAAACGAGACTTGACTGTCCGACCATTTCCGTTTCGAATATCTTCTGTCACTAATTTTTTTAATCCATTGTCATCCAGTGTCACACCACAATTCTGAACGGTCACAAAGAAATCTTGTTCCTTATGTCCAATTGGATAATCATTCGTTTTATCAAAATAGGACGGTTCCAAAGCAATGGAAGAGCCATCTTTGACAGAAATAATAAAGGCATCATCATGCAAAACCTTGATATCGTATTTTCCATTATGTTTGGCATGAGTCAGCGTGGATTTTCCTGAGCCAGATAACCCAAAGAAGGAGGCTACATAGTCTTTCTTTTCAGCCTCTCCTTGTTTAAAGATTTTCAAACCACCGTGACAAGCTACATATCCATTTCTAGCAGCAGTTGCCCAAGCTAAGGTTAAGGTCGCTTTTTTCAACTCACCAAAGTAATTTAAGCCCAAAATAATGACACAATTGTGCTGAGTATCAAAATAAACCAACCCTTCAGGATAATCTGGATGCTTCCATTTGGGGTCAAAAAAGACAAATATATCATTTTCATCGTACTTTTTAGAAACTCTCAAACGATTTTTAAACTCTTCATCCAAAATTTGGAAATTTAAAAGCCACGAATACAGGTTGTTAATTTCATCCTCAGGAACCATAAGATGAGCACAAGCCATGAAGGCTTCATCAAGTCCTACAACTGCATCTGCCTTATAAAATTTTCGATGATGAGCCTGATAAATTGCACTGCGTACTATCGAAAGCAACTTCTCATCTTCCTCACTGTCCCTACCAAAAATCCGTCGAGCTTTAGCCGTTCGGCCAACAACTGCTCCAGAATTCGTTAATAAAACGCGAGCATAAGAAGGCAAGCCCAATTCCTTTGTATGAATGACAGGCATATCTAAGACAACTGTCCCAGCAGCTGCGGAAGCCAATTGATACGCTTCTTCTACGGTTTTTATTGCAACAACCTGATTTTCATAAAAAGCTGTTTCAATGATTGCCTTCAAAGGAGAGAAATAAGAAGAATCTTTTCTTATTTCCTGCGGAGAATATTTACGACGTGTTACCATAAGTGTACCTCCTCTATCTTATTAGTTCTATTTTAGCATAAAAATACACTTATAGTTTTAATAAAACGTATTAGAAAGAAAAAGGAGTGGCATTCCGAACTAAATTTTGTTGCAATTAGTTTGCTTCCACTCCTCTATATTCATTATTCTAAAACATTAGGACACAGTCCTTCTGAATTTTTTATTTATCTTTCGGACTTTGAAATCATTCAACGTCATACCCTTATTTATTAATAATTCCGTACTCCTCATTTTTCTTTTGCTCCTGCGCAGCTCGGTGATTATCATATAAATTTGCTAGGAATTTTGCAATTTCTTTCAAAATAGAATAAATCGGAATCGCTACAATCATCCCAACAATCCCATAAATATTACTTGACAAAAGCAAGAGAACCATAATGGTAATGGGATGCACCTTCATCACGCCACCTACAATCCGTGGATAGAGAATATTTCCGTCAATTTGCTGCACAATTAACATATATATAACTGCAATCACCATTTTTTTCGGATCGGCAATCAGATAAGTGATAATCATCGGAATCAACCCAATGCTTGGACCCACATAAGGAATAAGATTAGCAATCATAGAAAAAATAGCAAATATCAAAGCATATTTCAGACCAATAACACTATAGCCAATGAAAGCCAACGTTCCAATAATAAACGCATCAATCGAAATCCCACTAATATACCGAGCAATCGTTGCATTAAGATCGGTCAATAATTTCGTGATGTTGAGCTTATCCCGCTTCAAAACAGTTCTTTCCAACATGGGCAGTAATTTATCCCCGTCAATTAAGAAATAGACCAAAAAGATCGGCGTCATGATGAGAATCAAAAATGTATTCACTACTGCTGAAACGACACTCCCCAGACTATTGGTGACACTATTTAAAATATTTTGCAAAATATCCACATAAGACAAATTTAACTGCTTAATAATAGACTGGATATTCAGATTTTTAAAGAGAGAGTGCTGCGATAGCTGGTTAATCCAATTTTGCAATTCTCCATAAACATTTTGACTAGAAGAAATCAAACTTGTCAACTGCGTAATCAAAATAGGTAGCAGATAAATAATGCCCAGAGCAATAATCCCAAACAAGAGAACCAAGGTAATCAAAATTCCAAAAATCCTCTTAATTTTCAGCTCTTTCTCCAGGAATTTCACTAATGGGTTCGTCACATAGTACAAAAATCCCGCAATTAGAAAAGGAATTAAAACCGTATTTAAAACGCTCACAAAAGGGGAAATCAAGCCGTCCATTTGCCGCCAGATAAAAAAGATAATGGTTAGTAGTAAGACTTCTGTTGTCCAAAAAAATAACTTACTTTTATGAAACATACTGTTCCTCCTATCAGCTATTCTATCATATTTTCCACTAAAATAGAGTACTTTTTGTAAACGACTTAAATTATTTTAGGAACAGATTCTTTCGTTTCCCACAATCAAAACTTATTTTTCCATTTATTCTCGTTTGTAAACCATTTTCACATGTACACGTGATTCTAAGATGAAGGGTTCACTAACAGCTTCAAATCCAAATTTCTCATACAAGCTCACCACCTGCTCTTGCGCCTCTATGTGGATCTCTTTTTCAGGCCATTTTTCAGCACAAGTCTCCATAATAGCTTGGACCAACTTACGACCAAGCCCTTGACCGCGAGTAGAAGCCGCTGTTACGACACGTCCAAAATGAATAGTAGTGCCCGTTTCAAATACTCTCGCATAAGCATCTACCTCGCCGACTTCATTTTCATGAAAAATATGGATAGCTTCTAAATCGTGCTCGTCCAAATCATTATAAACACTATTTTGCTCTACGACAAATGTTTCCAAACGCAATTTTAAACATTTATAAAATTCTAAGGTGGTTAATTCCTCAAATGTCCTTTTATACCACATACTTGTTTTCCCTTCTTCTTTATTATATAATAATTGTAAATGCAACTATAAAAGGAGCCTTTTATGGATTATCGTCATCTCTTTCGTCAAATGGGCATAATTTCTCGCCAAGCCATGATGAATATGAATCATGAAGCCAGCCAATATAACCTAGATAATAATCTCTTTCTTATCCTTATCCGCATTGTTGAGCATGAAGGACTGAATCAATCTCAACTTTCTCATATGGTAAAAATTGATAAAACAACACTTAGTCGCTCCCTCAGAAAACTAGAGGAAAAAGGATTTATCACAAAGAAAGTCAACTCTCAAAATAAGAAATTTAAAGAGCTCTTCCCTACGACGAAGGCTTTGCAAATCTACGACCGATTGATTGGATTTGAAACGACCTATATCCAGACTGTCATGAAAGATTTGACTTCCTCTGAACTCTTTCAATTAGAAGCCATCCTCAATAAAATAGAAAATTCTCAATGAAATCAGTATAACATGCATTAGTTGCATTTGCAACTTTAAAATTGAAAAATGACGAGGCTGGGACAAAAGTCCTTAACCTCGTCAGATTTTTATGAGTTTCTTGCAAGTCGCAGTGATTGAGTGGGTTCTATGCGGTTGATAAATCAACCTTTACAGCCCTACTCAACTGTGCGGGGATGGAACGACAAAATCAACTTTCTTCGAAATTACCGATTTTTGTCCCACTCCCTTTTGATTATTTCGTTTCAAATCCTTCTGCAACTGCTTGAGCAAAATGTTCTTCAACGATTTCTGCACAGTGGTCACAAACAATTGCATGATAACTGCGTTCTTTGACTGTTTCATCTACCCGACGGCAACGCTCACAAACTTGTCCCTCTGCATGCTCAACTGTAAAGGCTACATCCTCGAAAGCAATAGCATTTTCAGGAGCTGTTTCATCTGCGATTGTTAATTTAGAGACAATGAGAAGTTGCGCAACGTCGCTATTAACCGCTTCAAGTAGCGTTCTCACGACTTCATTTGGATAAACAGTTAAGTGAGCTTCCAAAGATTTTCCAATTACTTTTTCGTTACGTGCTTCTTCCAAAGCTTTTTGCGCTTGACTGCGGAAGTTCATAAAGGCTGTCCATGTATCCAAAATTTCTTCCTCATTAGGGAAAGTCAGCGCATCTGGCAATTCTGCTAATTGAACAAATTCTTCTGGCTCATGATCTAAGTAAGACCAGATTTCCTCTGCTGTATGTGGAAGAATTGGGGTCAACAATTTTGTAATTTTTACTAAAATATCATAAAAGACGGTCTGCATTTGGCGACGTTCCAATGATTTAGCTGCTTCAATATAGACAACATCTTTTGCAAAATCAAGATAGAAAGCTGATAAATCAACTGTCACAAAGTTTACAATCGCTTTGTAAATATCCAAAAATTCAAAATCTGCATATGCTTCACGAATCGTCTTGACAAGTTGGTTAAAGCGAACAGTCATGTACTTATCAACAGTGCGAAGGTCATCATAGGCAACAGCGTCTTCTTTTGGATTAAAATCAGAAGTATTAGCAATCAAGAAGCGCAAGGTGTTACGGATTTTTCGGTAGGTTTCAGACACTTGACCAAGAATATCCATAGAGATACGCACATCGTTGCTAGAATCCACACTCGTCACCCAAAGACGCAAGATTTCAGCCCCAAATTGTTTTTCAACATCACTTGGAACAATGGTGTTGCCGAGGGATTTCGACATCTTCTCACCTTTGCCGTCCAAAGCAAAGCCTTGTGAAAGGATTTGTTTATAAGGAGCCACTCCATGATTTGCAACAGATGTGATGAGAGAAGAGTTAAACCAGCCACGATATTGGTCAGAACCTTCAAGATACAGGTCGGCAGGATAAGTCAATTCAGGACGATTGACCACTACACCATTCCAAGAAGAACCTGAATCAAACCACACGTCCATGATGTCTGTTTCTTTAGTGAACGTACCATTTGGTGACCCTGGATGAGTAAATCCTTCTGGAAGCAAATCTTTCGCTTCTCGTTGCCACCAAATGATAGAGCCATGTTCCGCAAAGAGCTCAGCCACATGCTCAATTGTTTGCTCTGTCATAATCGGTGTGCCGTCCTCCGCATAGAAGATTGGAAGTGGCACTCCCCAAGCCCGCTGACGCGAAATGACCCAATCTCCACGGTCACGGATCATATTGTAAAGACGAACTTTACCCCATTCAGAGTGGAACTTCACTTTTTCAATCTCATCAAGAATTTCCTGACGGAATTTTGAAACTGAAGCAAACCATTGCGGTACTGCACGCCAAATAATTGGCTTTTTCGTCCGCCAGTCAAATGGATAAGAGTGAGAGATTTCTTCTTGCGCAAGGAGAAGTTGACCTAACTTTTCAATTACTGTAGGAACTACCTTGTCATAAAATTGCCCTGCAAAATCTGGACCAGCATTTTCCATCATGATACCACGTTCATTGACTGTAACGGCTACTTCTAAGCCATTTGCAATCCCAACATTGTAGTCGTCCTCACCAAAACCAGGAGCAGTATGGACAATTCCTGTACCGGAATCTAGTGTAACGTGGTCACCAAGAATCACCAATTCATCTACTTCCTCATCCCACGGGTGCTCTGTCACGATATGATTCAGTTCAGCACCGCGATGAGTTGCCAAGACCTCTACATCTTCCCAGCCGAATTTTTCAGACAAGCTATTGAGCAAGTCAGCAGCAACGACAAATTTACGACTTTCCCCAGCTGGTTTTACCACAACATAATCAAAGTCAGCACCTACTGTCAAACCGCGAGAAGCCGTAATAGTAAATGGTGTTGTTGTCCAAACCACAATATAGGTATCTGTGTCTAGCACATTTTTGCCGTCTTTTACCTTATTTGCATAGTAAAGAGAGGTTGAAATCAAATCATGATACTCAATTTCTGCCTCTGCAAGAGCTGATTCAGATGACCATGACCAATAAACTGGCTTCGCACCGCGGTAGATATAGCCTTTTTTCGCCATTTCTCCAAATACGCGAATCTGAGCAGCTTCATAATCCGGAGTCAACGTCACATATGGATGCTCCCAATCACCAGAAACACCTAAACGTTTGAAATCTTCTCGTTGTTTGTCTACTTGGCTGAGTGCGTAATCTCGACAAAGTTTTAAATACTCTGCCAAATCCATTTCTTTTCGCTTCACACCTTGCTTTGCCAGAACTTGCTCAATCGGAAGACCATGAGTATCCCAGCCTGGAATGTAAGGCGCATAATAGCCAGACATCGATTTTGAACGAACGATAATATCTTTAGAAATCTTGTTCATGGCATGCCCAACGTGAATATTTCCATTAGCATAAGGAGGACCATCGTGAAGTGTAAAGTGTGGTTTACCTTCATTCAATTCTTGACGGCGATGATACAACTTTGCATCTTCCCACTCTTTTTGCCAAAGAGGTTCTTTATTCGGCAAACCAGCACGCATTGGAAAAGCTGTTTTTCCAAGATTAAGTGTCTCTTTTAATTTCATAAGTTCTCCTTTTTCATATTAGTAACAAATTAAAATAAAAAAACCACAAATTCATCCAAAGGACGAAAATTCGTGGTACCACCTTCATTTAGATAAGAATAAGATTCCTATCCCTCTTACTCGTAACGTGAGTTAAGCGTTAAATCTTACTATTTTCAGATCTAAGTTTGCAAAATGATAATCCTAACAAAAGGGATTACAGGTCTCTCACCGTCACCTGCTCGCTGCGAATATTTTGTTAGCATCTTGTTTTTACATTTTCTTATAAAATATCTACTGATTCTGTTGAAGTAGCTTCTGAGTTTTCTGTTGAGTTCTCATCATTGGTTAAATGCAAACCCAAAACAGACTCGTCTAAAGTTTCAAATGCTTGTGTTTCTGCTAATTCACGATTTGCTTCTTCAATGCGTCTTTGTAATTCTTCCATTTCTTCTGGAGAGAACTGACGCGTCACATCCACTTCATCTTCTTCTGGAGTCGTTACGACTTCACCCAAAGCAGACTGAACAACTTCTTTAAAGGCTTCATCACTAGTCTGCAAGTAAGTAGCTGTTGGGCGAAGAATATCTTCCCATTCTGAAGAATTCACAATGCTTAATTGACTTTCAATGGTTGATTTTAAACGTTGGTGGAAAACACGCGTTTTATTTTTCAACTCTTCTGTTTCAACAGCCACTTTCTTAGCATTATCAGTCGCTTGACGAAGAATTTCATTAGCCTTGTATTTTGCCTCATCCAACAAATGTTGGGCCTCTTGCTCAGCCTTATGAACAATGTTTTCAGAACGGTCATTTGCCGCTTGTTTTACACGTTCTGCCGTATCTTGTGCAATCAATACAGACTGGCTAAGGGAATCCTTCATCTCGTCAAAATAGGTCAAACGTTCTTCCAGATTTTTAATTTTTGACTCTTGTTCATGATTGACACGAACTAAATCTTCGTAATCTTGGACAATGATATCAAGAAATTCATCTACTTCGTCAACATCATATCCTCTAAATTTGTGAGCAAAAGCTTTATCTTTAATTTCTAACGATGTAATAGCCATATTTTCTCCTTACTTACTAGACAATAATTCAACAGTTAACTTGTACTTCCCATTTTTTGAAAAGCCATTTTCTCTTAAAACTTTTACTCTCCCATATCCTCGTATACTGATCAAGTCATTCAATAACAATTGATGACTGGGATTATCCAGCATGGAATAGTTTACCTTAACTTGCTTTGTTGCTATCAGCCGAGCGGCAATGCTTCGTGACAAATGAAATGAGGCAGCTACCACTTTATCCAAACGCATACTAGAGACAAGTACATCTCTTAGCTTTGAATCAGTTTGAGCGATAATTTGTTGTGAAAAATCTACTTGCTTTAATTTTACAGGTGTCTTTGCTATCCTTGAGATATGATTGATGAAAAATTGAGTGAATTTCTTATCTACCATAATTTGTGCTCTACCTGAAGCTACAAGAATATCACCAAAAACTTTACGTTCAATCCCTAATTGATTCAATAACGTTCCCATTATTTGCGAATGGGTTAAATGGTGAAATTTATTCGCATAGCTAATTTCTAACAACTCCATTTCAAAATCACTTAATTGCAACTCATAGTAGAGAGGAGCAATAATGACTTTAGCAAATTCACTCGTATAATAATCCGAACTTGAAAATATTTGCAATTGTAAGTGATTCCCAAGATTTCGCAAAACTTCAACTTGATGTGGATTTACAAACGAAGTCACTTCAAAAGAATAAGAATCCTCAACGCGCTGCATCTGTTCTAAACTTTTATCAACAATTTCACGATCTTCTTCAGCAAAATGTTGGTATAAATGTTTGGTATTCTTCATGAATTTAAGCTAAAAGCAAAAGGGCATTCAAAATGATGCCAGAAACAAAATTCAGAAGAAAGATAACGACAAGAACCGTCCAATCAATCCCAGCAAATTGTAGGTTGAAACGTTGAAATGGTTTTAAAACAGGCTCTACTATCCGCAGAATCAACTGACCAAACGACGTTTGATAGGTACCTGGAAACCATGATAATAGAGCATACACCACTAAAATGAATGAATATAATCTCACTAAATTATAAAGTATATTTACAATCCAAACCATGCTTTTATCTACGTTTCATATCAAAATCAAATTCGCCACTTTGCAAATCATCAGGTAATTTTAAATCCTCAACATTTACAATAACATTGATTGGTGTTAAAAGGTACATTGTACTCGCAACTTTTTTAATGTTCCCTGCAAGCACATAACGTGCACCATCCAAATAGTCCAAACAACGACGAGCTTGCACTTCTGTCATATATTGAAAATCAATCAAAATACTTTCATTAACAATTAACAAATCAACAATTTCAGTTGTTTCTTCATATTTTCTTGGGTAACGAACATTGATGGTCACTTTGTCATCTGAAATCGTGCGGTGTTGTGCCAATTCTTGCTGGCGCGCATGAAGACGAGTGATATTCTCATTTGCTCCTGACCTTGTAGAAGATTGTACAGAACTACTTGCTGTATGTACTGTTCTTTCTTTAGTAGGTGTTACAGATTGACTACTCGCACGTGGTGGTAGCTCAGGCGTTTGAACGCCAGCATCTTCACCATCTTCCGTAAAGTAATCAATGAATTTATCAAATCTATCTTTAAGAGACATAATACTTTCCTATTTAAAAAATGCGGTACCAATTCTGACAAAAGTCGAACCATTTGCAATAGCTATTGTATAATCACGGCTCATTCCCATACTTAAATCAGTAAAAGGCATATTAGGTAACTGTTTACGTTGTAATCCTTGCTGTAATTGATAGGCTTGTTGGAAAATGACATTTAATTCCGCTTCATCTGCTTCAATTGGTGCCATTGTCATCAAACCTACAATCTGAATGTTTTCAAGTTTTTCTAGCTCAGGTAAAATCGTATCTATTTCCTCTACAGCAAAACCATGTTTACTAGCTTCTTTGGAAATATTTACTTGTAAAAAGCATTTAATGATATGTTCAGCTCTTTTGTTGATTTCTTGAGCTAATTTTACTGAATCTAAGGCATGGAAATAATCAACATAATTGATGACGTCTTTCACTTTCCGCCTTTGAAGTGTACCAATTAAGTGCCAAATTACACGTTCATCTTTCAGAGCCTGATATTTCTCTAGAAATTTATCAACTCGATTTTCACCGATATGATGAATTCCTGCTTTAACCAGCTCTTTAGCAGTAGAGCTGTCAACATATTTGGTGACAGCTATTACTTCTACTGAATTTTTTGAGCGATTAGCTTTTTGAGTAGCTTGCGCTACATTTTCTAAAACTTGATATGTATTCTTTGCTAAATCCATTTTATCGGTTTTTAAAGAATGGTGGTGTTTCTAATTCATCGTCATCAGAACTAGTGTCTTCATAACGTTCCACAGCTGGTGCGGCACTCGCATCTGTTGAGCGAACAATATTCTCACGACGCAAATCCCAATCACCAAATGCTGAAGTCTGTGGCGCTTCTGTCCGTTGACGACTTGGCTTTGGAACTTCAAGATTTTCAGTCAAATCAAAGTTCCGGTCATAACCTTGGCTTCCTCTAGAATTACGATTTTCACGAGTTCCAGCTGCATAAGAATTTTGTTGAGCAACTGGACGAACACCACTTACTCGATCAATTTTTTCTTGACGAACACCCGTTGCAACAACTGTCACACGAATTTCATCTTTCATGCTGTCGTCAATAGAAGTACCTAACCAGATATTAACACCATGACCTGCTGCTTGATTGACGATTTCTGACGCTTCTTCTGCTTCAATCAAGGTCATATCAAGACCACCTGTAACGTTGATGATGACATCTTCAGCTCCATCAATTGTTGTTTCAAGAAGTGGTGAATAAATAGCCTTACGTGCAGCTTCAATAACACGTTCTTCGCCACTACCAATACCAATTCCCATAAGAGCATCACCTTTATTTGCCATAACGGTTTTCACATCGGCAAAGTCAAGGTTAATAAGTCCTGGGCTTGTAATCAAGTCCGTAATTCCTTGTACACCTTGACGAAGGACATTGTCTGCTTCGCTCAAAGCTTCAAGAAGAGGAGTTTTCTTATCAACAATTTCAAGTAAATTATTGTTTGAAATGATAAGAAGTGTATCTACATGCTCACGAAGTTCATTGATTCCTTCAATCGCAAAGTTACCACGCTTACTTCCTTCAAAGCCAAACGGGCGAGTAACAACTGCAACAGTTAAGGCACCAAGACCCTTTGCAATACGAGCAATAACTGGTGCAGCACCTGTACCAGATCCACCGCCCATACCAGCAGTAATGAACACCATATCAGCTCCCGTAAGAGCTTCCGTCAACACTTCTTCGCTTTCTTCAGCCGCTTTACGACCGATTTCAGGCTGTCCTCCAGCACCTAGACCGCGAGTCAACTTTGGTCCAAGCTGAATAACGGTTTCTGCTTTTGAGCCACTCAGAGCTTGCACATCTGTATTGGCAGCGATAAATTCAACGCCTGATACTCCTTCATCAATCATGCGGTTAATGGCATTACCACCACCACCACCGATACCAATAACTTTAATTACTGCTCCTTGTGCCGCAGCTGTATCAAATGAAAATGTCATAATGTATTACCTTCTCCTTTAATCAAACATATTGCCAAGTAGATTTCGAACACGATCTGTCAATTTTTCTTTTGGTTGTTGAGATTGTGTCGGAAGTGGTTCGGGACGTTCAACTTCTTCTGCTGGTTCAGCAATCGGAGTCACAATTGTTTGTTGCGGCTGAGTAAAGCGCTGCAACGGATTGAACGACTGACTTTGTTGAGTCGGACGAGAAAATTCAACCGGTTGATGACGCAGAAGTTCATCACCGTGAACAGCAACTTGTGCTAAAACATCCACTTCAGATAGATTTCCAGCATATTCTGATAAGCTAATGACATGAGCAAAAGCTGGATTACGAATACCGATTTGATTTGGTACGTATAGTTTAACAGGAACACCGAAAACTTCTTGCGCCAATTCCACCACACCTGGTAAAATTGCACCACCACCAATAATAACAATTCCACCTGGAAGTTCTAATAAGTGTCTTCTTTCTAAATCTTGCTTGATTTGTTCAAAGATATGTTTAACACGTGCTGAAATAATTTCTGCTAAATAGCGCTCTGTTACTTCAACTGGTTCAACTTCTCCAATCACTTCCACTTGGAAGGACTCATTGCTAGCAGCAGGTACGTATGCTTCGCCATAGTTAAACTTCAAGCTTTCTGCAAGTTTTTTAGAAGTTTTTAAAACTTTTGAGATATCTTTTGTGACGTATTCGCCACCTTCTTGATAGATATTAGTAAATTGCAGTTCTTGGTTGCGAACAGAAGCTACTGTTGTTTGACCACCACCCATATCAATGACAGTTGCACCAAATTCACGTTCTCCTTCATTTAGAACAGATTTGGTCATAGCAAGCGGAGAAATGATAATATTTTCTACTTGAACTCCTGCTCGCTCAACTGTTTTTCGTAAATTATGAAGAATAGTGCGTGGTCCTGTGTAGAGAAGCCCACGCATTTCTAAACGAATGCCCATCATTCCACGAGGATCACGGATACCTTGGAAGCCATCTACAATAAACTCTTCAGGAATAAAGGTAATAACTTCACGGTCTGGAGTCATACTTTTTGTCAAAGCAGATCTCACAACATTTTCAACATCTGCATCTGTAATTTCTTTCGTTTCGCTTGTTACAGGAATCATACCTTGCGTTGGCTCAATCTGCAACAAGTTAGCAGGCAAGCCAACATTCACCAGCTTAATGGAAATACCTGCTTTTTCCTCTGCTTGTGAAATTGCAGATTTTATAGCACTTGCTGCTGCTTCGATATCTACAATGATACCATCTTTTACGCCAGCACTTTTGGCATTACTAACCCCAATTACATTTAATTCATTGTTTACGTGTTCTGCTACCAAGACCTTAATGGAGCTTGTTCCGATATCTAATCCTGTAAAAAAGCCATCTCTAGCCATTAGACCATTCCTCTCTATCTACCAAGTTTCTCACTTATCAATTTAACTATCAAAAAAGTATAGTTATTCAAAGCATATTATAACATAAAAAAATAAAAATTGGGTAGATTTTCTGCATTATTTTAGCTATTTCTATAACTAAATATTCCTGCTTCCATATCCACAACGCTTGTTTCCGTCAATTGTGGTTTAATTTTTTCATAATAAGGCAATTTTTTAGCTACTTCTGACAAAGGAACTAGAATTTTATTTCCATCTGTCATAGTGATTGTCAGCAAATCTTCAGTCGCTTTACTCGGTGTATGCTGAACCGTTTGAATTTCTGATTTGATTGTATCAGAAATACTTGATAATTGTTGCACAAATTTCTTAAGCATTGCTTTATCTGAAAAATCAAGCGTTATATAACTTTTTGGCAACTGTGATTTTTTAACCGGAGTAGCAATTTCTTCTCCACTAGATAATACTGGGAAATACTGCTCCCCAGAATAATCATACGCAACCACTGTGTATTCTGTTATTTTTATTTTAAATGTAATCGGAAATTGGTAACTTATCTCTGCTTTTTTCACCCATAGATTTGATAATTTAATATTTCTAGCATGTGCCTTTTGACTCAAATACGTCGTCAAGGTGTAATCCTCTTTTTGAATACTAGAAGCATCCAGCACCTCTGTTTTTGAAAGCTGTTTATTGCCCGTCACCTCTATGTTCTTTAATTTTGAATAGGGACTTATAAAATAAACAGCTAAAATTAACAAAATAGAACTTAGAATCAATACTGGCAAAGCACGGTAAACATGACGAGGAGCGATTTTTTCTCTTGTCTCTTTTGCTTCCTGCTTAGCTTGTTTGCGTTCTGCTTTCTTCTTTTTTCGCAAGGACGCTTTATCAAGAGACGCATCTTGTTCTTCCTCGGAGAACTCTGTTACAGTGGATTCTTCTAAGTCCTCTGATTCTGCTTCTTGAGTATCAGATGTTACTTCTGTTTTTTCATCTTCCTCGCCTACATCTGATTTTTCAGGATTTGGCAAATGCTGCTTTTTTTGCTCTGCCAATTCTTTCTCTTTTTCAGCTTCTTCTTGGGCCTTTTTTTCAAGGTATTCCTTGTTTCTTTTCTGCCACTCAGAAAGTTTTTCTGTTTTTTGCTCTTTCTGATCCTCTTGCTTCTTTTTTGTCATTTTCTTCCTTTATCCATGTCATTTTTTAAAAGGTTATAAAATTCATCTAACGATTTTATTTCGTGGGACTGTTTCATGTTTTCTTCATAAAATTCTTTCTGTTCAAGCAACTCTGTTATCATTTTTTGAAGATTCTCCAAATTCAATTGAGGCTCGTCTAATTTTTTGGCATAGCCTTTTTTTACAAAATAATCTGCATTTTCAATCTGGTCACCGCGACTTGCTTCGCGTCCCAAAGGGACAATTACATGAAGCTTTACCATAGCCAACAATTCAAAAATAGTATTAGATCCGCCACGTGTAACAACGACATCCGCCAAGTCCATCAACGGTTGATAGAGGTCAGTCACATAGGCAATTCGGTACAGATGATTTGATAATTCGTCTAAGCTAGCATCGCCTGATAAATTGATAATATTGTAATGCTGAGTTAGCTCTGCTTTATTTGCCGTTACAAAATCATTAAAAACCTTTGCTCCCGCTGACCCACCAACAAACAGAAGTGTCGGAAGGTTTTCATCAAAATGCTGCTGAATGGCTTGAATCTGATCATTTGGAGCAGTTATTTTTTCTCCTACCTTTGTTACAGCTCCCACATGCTCAATTTTTGTCAACGCATGGGCTTGTTCAAAAGTAGAATACATTTTTGTCGCACATTTGTAAGCAATTTTATTTGCTAGACCAATAGAGAGGTCTGATTCATGTACATAAACTGGAATCCCAGCTAAGCGAGCTGCAATGACAGGAGGAACCGATACAAAGCCACCTTTAGAAAAGAGAGCCTGCGGACGAACCTTTAACATAATTCCTAAAGATTGCAAAATGCCCCAAGCCACTTTGAATACATCTAACATATTTTGCCAAGAAAAGTAACGGCGTAATTTCCCCGTTGCTATAGAATGAAAAGTGATATCCAAACCTGACTTCTGGATTTCTTGGTATTCAATCCCATGCTTGTCACCAATATAGTGGACTTGCCAACCTGCTTCTAGGAATTTTGGAATGAGTATAAGGTTTAGAGTCACATGACCAACCGTTCCTCCACCTGTAAATACAATCTTTTTCATCTTAACCCTTTAATTCTTCAAATGTTGCAATAAATTCATCGCCCCGAACTTCAAAATTTGGATACATATCCCAGCTTGCATTTGCTGGACTGAGAAGAACAATGTCACCTGCTTGAGCTTCAGCAAAAGCTTTTTGCGTCGCATCTTTCACATCTGCAGCATCCATATAGCTAACACCTGCTTTATCCGCTGCTCTCTTGACACGTGCTGCAGATTCTCCAAGAATAACCATTTTCTTCAATCCTTGAATATCTGGCACCAATTCGTCAAATTCATTGCCACGATCCAGTCCACCAGCAATCAAGATAACCTTGCTATTGTCAAAACCAGACAAGGCCTTTTGCGTTGCAAGAATATTTGTGGATTTGCTATCGTTATAAAATTTAACATGGTTGATTTCACCGACATATTGAAGGCGGTGCTTAACGCCACCGAAACCTGCCAATGTTTCTTTGATGACTTGATTTTCAATGCCACGCAGTTTCGCAACTGCAATAGTTGCAAGGGCATTTTCAACATTATGGCTACCCGGAACGCCAAGCTCATCTGCTGCCATAACAGGCTCTCCACGGAAAGTCAGCATGTTTCCCTCTAAGTAAGCGCCGTCTACCTTTTCCGTCGTTGAAAATGGTACAACGGTCGCTTGCGTCTTTGCAGCCAGCTCTTTCGCTAATGTTTGATTGAAATTCAATATGAGGAAGTCAGATTTGCTCATATTTTTTTGAATGTTCCATTTAGCAGCGACATAATTTTCAAAAGAGCCATGATAATCAATGTGAGTTGGCATCAGATTAGTAATCACTGCAATCTCTGGGTGAAAGGTTTCAATGCCCATGAGTTGGAAAGAAGACAACTCCATGACCAATGTATCATTTTGGGTTGCGGTTGTTGCAACTTGACTGGCTGGAAAGCCAATATTCCCAGAAAGCAGACCATTTTGACCACCTGCAGTCAAGACTTCCGCAATCATCGTTGTCGTTGTTGTTTTTCCATTAGAGCCCGTAATCCCAATAATTGGAGCATCTGAAATCAAATAGGCTAACTCCACTTCAGTGATGACTGGGATTTTCTTTTCCAAAGCTCTCGCTACCATAGGATTGTCGTAACGAATACCGGGATTTTTGACCATCAGTTCAAACTCTTCGTCCAAGAGTTCCAAAGGATGACCACCTGTTACCACTTTGATGCCTTCTTCAAGAAGAGACTGAGCAGCAGGATTTTCCTCAAATGGCTTTCCGTCATTCACTGTGACAATCGCTCCCAACTTATCTAATAAACGAGCAGCGGATTCACCAGACTTGGCCAAGCCTAAAACTAAAACTTTCTTATTTGCAAAATTTGTAATGTGCTTCATAACATGCCTCTTTTTAATTCTTCTGTATCTATTTTACCTTTTTTTCAGAAAATAAAAAAGCCTTTACGGCTTTTTATTCTTGTCTGTTACGAAGTTTTGAGCGAAACGATACTTTTCTATCTTTTTGTGACAATTTTGAAATATCACGTAGAGAAAAATAAGCTACGCCAATCATCAAAATTCCTACGAAAAACTCAGACGGTAATTGAAAAATCTGAAATACTGCCAATCCTAATAAAATGATAAAAGCGACTAGAGCAATCACTAAAACTACTACATTTAAAGTTCCTTTAATGCTCTGCGGAGCAGCAAAAATGTAAAATAATAGAATGAGAATTCCAAAGATTAAATAAAACATTTCTGCTCCTTTCTAGCCCATCCGCTTCTTTAATATATTAGCAACGAAGCAAACCGTTCTTTCATTATTCAGCTGATTTTTTCTTTTTAGCAGCTTTGGCACGTTGGTTTTTATCAAGAATTTGTTTCCGCAGGCGGATTGATTCAGGCGTCACTTCCATGTATTCGTCATCGTTCAAGAATTCAAGTGATTCTTCCAATGTCAAAATACGAGGCGTTTTAATAACCGCTGTTTGGTCTTTCGTTGCAGAACGAACATTGGTCATTTGTTTGGCTTTTGTAATGTTGACCGTCAAGTCATTTTCACGTGAATTTTCACCAATAATCATTCCTTCGTATACTTCTGTACCTGGATTGACAAAAATCGTTCCACGTTCCTCAATAGACATGATAGAGTATGTCGTTGCCTTTCCTGTATCAATTGACACAAGAGCTCCACGACGGCGTCCTCCAATCTCACCTGGAATCAATGGTAGGTATTGATCAAAAGTATGGTTCATAATCCCGTAACCACGCGTCATAGAAAGGAATTCAGTTGAGTACCCAATCAATCCACGTGCAGGCACAAGGAAAATCAGACGTGTTTGTCCGTTTCCGGTAGCCACCATGTCTAACATTTCACCCTTGCGCTCAGAAAGACTTTGGATAACCGAACCTTGGTATTCTTCTGGAGTGTCGATTTGCACACGCTCAAATGGCTCACATTGCACACCGTCAATTTCCTTGACGATAACCTCTGGGCGCGACACTTGTAACTCATAACCTTCACGGCGCATGGTTTCAATTAAGATTGATAAGTGTAATTCTCCACGACCTGATACAATCCATTTATCTGGCGAGTCAGTCGGATCCACACGAAGCGAAACATCCGTTTGCAATTCAGCCTGCAAGCGTTCTTCAACTTTCCGAGATGTTACCCATTTCCCTTCACGACCAGCAAATGGTGAATTGTTCACTAAGAAAGTCATTTGAAGCGTTGGTTCATCAATATGGAGAATCGGCAATGGTTCTACTGCATCTGTCGGAGTAATCGTTTCACCAACGAAGATATCTTCCATACCAGATACGGCAATCAAATCGCCCGCTTTGGCTTCGTCAATTTCACGACGCTCTAGCCCAAAGAAACCAAATAACTTGGTGACACGGAAATTTTTCGTTGTACCGTCTAATTTAGAAAGCGTCACTTGGTCTCCAACTTTCACAGTCCCGCGGAAAACACGACCAATACCGATACGACCTACAAAGTCATTGTAATCCAAAAGAGAAACTTGGAATTGAAGCGGCTCATCTGAATTATCCACTGGTGCTGGAATGTGTTCAATAATAGTATCAAAAAGCGGTGCCATGGTATGCTCTTGGTCAGCAGGGTCGTCTGACATAGAAGACGTTCCGTTGATAGCAGAAGCATACACAACTGGGAAATCTAATTGGTCATCATCTGCACCCAGCTCGATGAAAAGTTCCAAAACCTCGTCCACTACTTCTGCAGGACGTGCAGACGGTTTGTCAATTTTATTAACGACAACAATCGGCACCAAATCTTGCTCAAGAGCTTTTTTTAACACAAAACGAGTTTGTGGCATGGTTCCTTCATAAGCATCAACAACCAGAACAACCCCGTCCACCATTTTCATGATCCGCTCTACTTCTCCACCAAAGTCCGCGTGTCCTGGAGTGTCCATGATATTGATACGAACACCGTTGTAAGCAACAGCTGTATTCTTAGCAAGAATGGTAATTCCGCGTTCTTTTTCAAGATCGTTGGAGTCCATTGCGCGTTCTTGCAACTCTTTTCGATCGTCCAAGGTATGTGATTGCTTCAATAATTCGTCTACTAGCGTTGTTTTCCCATGGTCAACGTGAGCGATAATAGCGATATTGCGAATATCTTCTCTTAATTTTGTCATTTTATCCTCTAAATCTTAAGTTTTATTTCTAACTGAACAATTATACCACAGATTAAGGCAAAAAACACGGTTAAACTGGGTGTAAATGTTTTCATTAGAAAATCAATGCCCTACAAATTTATTTACATTCTTTATTGCAAAATTATGATATGATAAGAAAAAACAAAGGAAACTGTATGCGTTTAGATATTCTACTAGCTCAAGCTCACATTAGCCGTAAAAAAATGAAGCAAGCTCTACTAAAAAAGAAGATCTTAGTAGATGACTGTCCCGCTCGAAAACTCAGTCAAAATGTTGATACAGGTTTGCAGACGATTACGCTAGAAGAACAACCTGTCCTTGGCAAGCCTCATCAGTATTTTATGATGAATAAACCCCTTGGCGTTGTGACAGCTAACTCCGATGCCAAATTCCAAACAGTTCTAGAACTCATCAGACCTGAAGATTTCAGTGAAGATCTATATTCTGTTGGACGGCTCGATCGAGATACTTCTGGACTGCTGTTAATCACTGATAACGGTCCGCTCGGTTTTCAATTGCTTCATCCTCAATATCATGTCACAAAAACATACGAGGTTGAAGTTAATGGTCTACTAGATGACCAAGCAGTGCAATCCTTTCAAAAGGGCATCGTTTTTCTTGACGGAACAAGTTGTAAACCAGCCATTCTTACAATTCGTTCTTCTAATCCAAACAAAAGCTGTGCTACTGTCACTATTTCTGAAGGAAAATTTCACCAAATCAAAAAAATGTTTTTAACTGTCGGTGTCAAAGTTACTTCTCTGAAACGAACTCATTTCGGAGATTTTGAATTAGAACCAAACTTAGCCGCAGGAGAATATCGAGCATTGAACCAAGCAGAACTCGAAATAGTGAGGCACTACCTAGAAAAAAGCTATTAAAAGTGAGCAATCCTTTGGATTACTCACTTTTGATTTTTCCTTTCCATCCATCTAGTCCTGTAGAGAGGATGTAAATATTTTGATAACCTTGTTTTTTCAATAGAATAGCTGCATTCATAACACGTTGTCCACGGCTATTTTCGTACAGTAAAACAGCCTTGTCCTTACGAATAGCTCCCAAACTCGTTTTTAACTGCTGTGACGGGATATTTCGCGCTCCTAAAATATGTTTCCGACGAAAATCAGCTGGGTCGCGCAAATCAATCAACTGACCTTGCCGAATCATATCACCAAATTCTGCATTGTCTACTACCTTAGCCGCACGACGAACACGGACATAGTTAAAGCCCATCCAGCCTAACATCCCAACAATAATTGCCAATAAAATCCAGTTTAACATGTTTTCTCCTCATTCTTCTTCAAATATTGTAATTCCAACTGATGTTCCTTTCGCAAGACCCGCTCAGCTTCTAGATAGTCCATTCTTTCTATCAAGCCCGCATCATAAATCCTCTCTAACTCAATTTTCATCATTTCAATATCATACAAGCGCTTACCCATATAGATAATAATGCCAAAACTTTTGAGGTATTGCTGCACATCATAAAGTGTTTTCATGAGGCTTATTTTACCAGAATTTTAGGAGTATTTCAAGGTTGAAAAGAACTCATTTTGTAAGTAAAACATTCTTCAAGTGCTCAAAAATAACAAAAAAAGCCGCCGATTGGGCGACTCTTATAGGGAGATTATTATGAAAAAGAAAAGTTTAGGATTTTTATCAAATAAAGTTAGGAGGTCTTCATCTGATGATGTTAGTATAACGCCACCTCCTTAAACTTATCTTAAATTCTAAAAGATTTTAAAAATTTATTTTCTACTCTCAAAAATTTACTTACAAACCCGGAGTTTGACCGATTTCTGCTGTTAACATCCAGATATTCTTTTCAAGTTCTGCTTTTGCACCGACAAAAATATCGTTGGTCACATCATCTCCTTCTTCATCTGTTACATCCAGAGCTTCTTGGTAGAGGCCTACCAAGTAACGGAAGATTTCGATGACACGTTCCAAACTTTCTGCAACATTCTTACTGAATTTTCCTTCTTTTTCTTCAATATTGCTGTGTTGGATAAATTCACTCAAAGTTGAATACGGCGTTCCACCTAAAGTAATCAAACGTTCACTTACTTCATCTAAAGTCGTATCCAAGGTTTCCATATACTCATCCATCTTAGGATGCCAAACCATAAAACCAGCTCCACGCATGTACCAATGTACTTGGTGAAGAGCAATGTGAGCAGTGTATAAATCCGCTACCACTTGGTTTAAAACTGCTTTTGTTTTGGGAAGAGACTTACTGAAAGACTCAACACTTGAGAAAGTTGCAACATCTTTTGCTGCTTCATTTTTTAGATTAACCATTATCCTACCTCGCTTTTATTTAGAATGATTCTAATCTTTTTGATTATGATTTAATTATAATGCTTCTAAATAAGAAAGTCAAATGATTGAACTCTGAAATTTCTTTTATTAGAAAAGTTGCAATTTTTTAGAATTATTTACGAATAAAAAAGTATGATTCATTTTTATTTTTTCTTGGTTGGAAGCATTGTAGCTTCCTTTTTAGGGCTGGTCGTTGATCGTTTCCCTGAACAGTCTATTTTCGTTCCTTCCAGTCATTGTAATGCTTGTGGACAGAAATTAGCACCTCGTGATTTAGTCCCTGTCCTTTCTCAGCTTATCAATCGACTGCGCTGTCGGTTTTGTCAGTCAAAAATTCCCATTCGCTACTTGATATTAGAGTTGGTAGGTGGTTTACTCTTTCTCGCAACTTCCTTAAGCTACTTAAATATCAGCCAGCTTGTCTTGCTCATAATGGGAATTACACTAGCTCTTTATGATCAAAGAGAACAGGAATATCCTATCCTCATTTGGTTGTTCTTTCATCTTCTTCTCCTATTTTTGGTAGGTTTTAATCTTCTAATGATTAGTTTTTTAGCCCTTGGAATCGTAGCTTTTTTCTTTGACTTACGAATTGGCGCAGGAGACTTTCTTTTTCTATCTTCTTGTTCAACTGTTTTCAAGTTGACAGAGATTCTTTGGTTGATTCAAATTGCCAGCTTAGTGGGCTTATGTCTCTTTTGCTTAAAAAAGAGAAAAGACAGGATAGCTTTCGTTCCCTGTCTTTTGATTGGAGTGATTGTTCTGCTTTTATGCAAACTGTTGCTTCAATAAAATTAGAATGACGTCCTATCATGAGGCTAGGATGGATGTATCCAGATTCAGCGGAGCCTCGAAACAATAAAGCGATGATTACAATTTTCAAATTTTAGTTTTTTTACGTCATCTTCCCAGATTTCATATTTCTGTAGGTATTTGTACTCATGGGCGTCTATTTCACTCTTGATTTTTCGTGTTTCTTTTTTCTAAGTAATCAGCAATAGCGGCCACATCTTTATCACCACGCCCAGATACATTGACGATAATAATATTGTCCTTACTTAGCTGTGACGCGCGTTTAACTGCTTCTGCAATAGCGCGGGAACTTTCAATGGCAGGAAGTATCCCTTCTTTTCGCGTCAACAATAATAGTGCATCTACTACTTCATCATCTGTCGCAGCCACATATTCAACTCGACCTGAATCTTTAAAAAAGGCATGTTCAGGACCAACTCCCGGATAGGCCAATCCAGCGGAAATAGAATAAACAGGAGCTACCTGATCATTTTCTGAAAACAAAGCATACGTTTTCATGCCAAACTTAGCAGCCGATGCAGCTGTTGCTACTCCATGTTGACCGGCTCCAGTCTCTGCGATAACTCTGGTCTTACCCATTCGTTTTGCTAGGAGAATTTGCCCTAAAACATTGTTTAATTTATGAGAACCTAGGTGATTCAAGTCTTCTCATTTGAGATAGATTTTTGCACCTCCTAAATAGTCCGTCAAACTTTCTGCAAAATAAAGCGGTGTCCCTCGACCTGCATCATCTGCTAAATAATGATGATATTCTGCTAGAAACTCTGGAGCATTTTTATACTTTTCAAATGTTCCCTCTAGCTCGTCTAATAAAACTTGAATCGGTTCTGGTACAAAGCTACCACCAAATTGACCAAAATATCCTTTATTTTCTACCATGATGTTTCCTCACAATCTTTAGCATTCTTGAATTTAAACAACAAAATACCCCCACACAAAAACTGTGTGAGGGCGTATGAGCGCAGTGCCACCTCAGTTATGGGAAAAGTAGACCTTATCCGCATATCTCTATCTTGTCTATCAACAAGCTGCACTGTAAGGTGTGCACACCGAATTTTTATTGTTTCAAATTCATATCATTTACATCAGCCCATTTCATAAATATCTACTACTTGTTTACACCTAGCACAAGCTCTCTGGAAGTATCAATTTACTACTTTTCTGATGTTTGAGCATTATTATAGAGTTTTTCTACCATTCTATCAATAAAATAGTGAAAAAACCATGGAAAAGCATCCTAAATCCGAACAATAACCCATATTTTTACTTAGAAGTCAGAAACTTATCTTTCCAATGGCTGACACAAGTTTTATACAATAGAAAAGCCAGATATCCGCCTAATGTATTTGTCCATAAATCATCTATTTCAAAAACACGATTGGCATCAATTAAAATATCTAACAAAATCTGTGTACATTCAATGAAAAGGCTTATCACAAAGCTGACAGAGAGTACACGTTTGGTATTTCGCAAGTTCGGAAACAACCAGAGAAGCTGAAAAATCAGTGGGCTCAGCAGAAATATATTCATTAGATTTTGTACAAAAACTTTGACCAATTGAAAGAAGGACGTAATTTGTCCAAGATTGACCAAAGAATTAAAGGGAATAAGGAGAACTATAATGCGTCCAAACTGCTGAATCCCCGGCGTCTCCATTCCCTTTTCTGGCACTTGAGGGAGAAAACACATTAGACATAATAATAAAATGTAGAAAATGCTTCCCCAAGTCAGAATTTTACGCCCATTAACCGTTAATTCTCCATTTGATTGCAGCCATACTTTTAACCTAAGCATGTTTCGCAAGTGCCTTCTCCTTGTCTTTCTTCATCGTATTGGAACGCAATTGGCCGCAGGCTGCATCAATATCTGTACCATGCTCCTGACGAACAACACAGTTAATGCCATTCTTTTTTAGAGTATCGTAGAAAGCCATTACACGTTCCTTGGGACTGCGACTATATTGATCGTGCTCACTAACCGGATTGTAAGGAATCAAATTGACATACGATAGCTTTTTGATGTTTTTGAGCAATTCAGCTAATTCCAATGCCTGCTCTACTCCGTCATTGACTTCATTTAGCATGATATACTCAAAAGTAACCCTGCGGTTGGTTGTTTCAATATAATATTCAATCGCCGCAAACAGCTTTTCAATTGGAAAGGCACGATTGATTTTCATAATGCTAGAACGCAATTCATTATTGGGTGCATGAAGAGAAACAGCTAAATTAACCTGCACTCCTTCATTTGCAAAATCACGAATTTTATGTGCTAGACCGGAAGTGGAAACCGTAATGTGACGAGCTCCGATAGCCAGCCCTTTGTCATCATTGACAGTTCGCACAAACTTGAGAACATTGTCATAGTTATCAAAAGGCTCGCCAATCCCCATAACCACAATATGGCTGACGCGCTCACCTTGTCCACGCTCATCAAAATATTTTTGCACCAGCATAATCTGAGACATAATTTCCCCATTATTCAAGTCACGCTGCTTTTTAATCAGCCCGCTAGCACAAAAGGTACAGCCAATATTGCAACCCACCTGAGTGGTTACACAGACCGACAGACCATAGTGCTGACGCATGAGAACTGTTTCAATCAACATACCGTCTGGCAGTTCAAAAAGATACTTTACTGTGCCGTCAGCCGATTCCTGCACCACTCTTTGCTTTAGCGGATTGACAACAAATTCATCTTCTAACTTTGCTAATAAACCCTTTGAAATGTTTGTCATTTCTGTAAAAGACTGAACCCGTTTGCGATAAAGCCACTCCCAAATCTGAGTAGCTCGAAATTTCTTTTCTCCTTGACTTTCTACCCAGTCTATCAAATCCTGACGGGTCAAACTATAAATTGATGGTTTCATTTTCTTCCTCTCTGTTCCCATTCTCAATTTCCACTATTTTTGACGAATGACAAAATGGCGCTGGCTGCTTGTTTGTTGTTGCTTCGTTGAATTTTGCTTTCTTGCTCTTTGCTTTTGATTTTGTCGCTTACTGCGCTGGCGATTTTCTCGCTTGGGTTGCTCTTCTTTATAGGAGTGAGCTTGTTTAGAACGACGTGGCTTGTTATCACTTTCTTTCTTGTGATGTGATTTTTTATCAAACGATGCGCGACGCGGCTGTAAATTTTCCAAGACAAAATAAGCACAACCATAATTGCAGTATTCTAACAAATAATCTTCTAAGCGACTGATTTTTTCCTCGCTTTCATTTGCCTTGTCATCTTTATAAAATCCACGCAAACGTAGCTGCTCGTTCCCCCAGTCACCAACAATATAATCAAATTTTGTTAAAATATCGGAAAAACGCTGATTAAAAGCCGTTATATCAAAACCTTCCTTGAAATTATCTACCAAGTCAAATTCAATTGTCTCAGTCAAAATTTTGGTTCCTATTTGCCGAAACTCCGGTCCAGGAAATTTATTGTAATTGTATAATTCAGGTGCAATTTCTTTTCGCATAGTCATCCTTTATCATCTTATTTCTTGTATTAAACTTATTTTACCATAAAAAGAAGTGTTTTTGATAGTTGAAATAGAGAAAGAAAAAAGGAGCAAAGTCAAACTTCTATCATTAACTTGCTCTTTTATTGAACTATTTTTATGACTTCTTTGTGTTCTTGAGGTAATCAATGGCATCTTGTAAAGTTTTCACGGGTACAATTTTCATATTGGTCTTAATTTTTTTAGCAGCTTCCAAAGCGGTCTCATAGTTAGTTTTCGCTTTAGGATTAGCTTTTTTAGCTTCCTTAGTAACTGGATTATTTGGTGCAAAGAAAATTTCTGCACCATTTTTTGCTGCTGAAACGACTTTTTTGTCAATCCCACCAATGTCGCCAACTTTTCCTTCGCGGTCAATTGAGCCTGTCCCAGCAATATTTCTACCGTCTCTCAATGTTGGATCTGCAATTTGCGTATAAATTGCCAAACTAAACATCAAGCCCGCACTTGGTCCACCAATACCGGCTGTTGAAAATTCAATTGGTGTGTTGCTTGTGACTTCTGTTCGGTCGATCAAGCTAATACCAATCCCGTTTTTCCCATTTTCAAGTTTGATGATTTTACCTGTAGCAGATTTCTTCTGACCGTCTTCTACATAGTTCACCTTGACTTTGCTGCCAATCTTTTGCGCTCCGACATAGTCTATCAATTCTTTTGAACTATTGAAAGTCTTGTCATTCACACCTGTCACGGTATCTGCAATATTTAAAATGCCTTTAAAAGTAGAATTCTTTGTGACTTGCAAGACGTAAACCCCTAGATATTTCAGAGTAATATCTTTGCCAGCTTTTTTCAACCCTTGGTATTTAGCTAGGTTTTGCGATGTTTCCATATAAAACTGATTGATCCGCATGTATTCTTTATCAGAAGTTCCGCCAGTCAAATCCTTCGCCGAATAAATATCTGTAAAAGGTGTCAACCAAGCATAAACCAAATGAGCAAAGGTCGCATGCTGAATCCCAACCGTTACAAAGTTGTAAGACCCTTTTTCCTTATCTTCTTTGTTGTCCACGCGCAATACCTGACGGACATCCGCTGCACCACCTGGCACCTCAATATAATAAGGCAAGGGAACTACAAAAGATAAGAAAAGCAAAATCAACCCTACTACTGCAATTATCGGCCATTTTTTAAATTTATTTCTTGGTTTTTCCATATTGTTTCTTTAACTCCTTTATGACACTTTCGGGCACATACTTTGAAATATCCTGCTCAAAGGAAATCAATTCACGAATTCTTGATGAGCTGAGATGCTGATAAGCTGGTTTGCTTATCAAAAAAATGGTTTCTATCTCAGGTGCTAATTCATGATTGAAAAAGTTGAGATTCCCCTCATAATCCAAATCCTGACTATTACGTAATCCCCGTACAAAAGTTGTCACTCCTAGCTTTCTAGCTACTTCCACTGCCAATTCATCATGAGAAGTAACAATTTTTACATTCTCCAAATGAACTAGAGCAGCTGCTATCATTTTTTCTTTCGCTTCAATACTAAAAAAACTCGTTTTCTCAAGATTATAAAAAATACCAACATAAAGGCAATCAAAGAGCTTACTAGCTCGCTTAATCAAGTCAATATGCCCCTTTGTAATCGGGTCAAAAGAGCCCGCAAATAATCCAATTTTATCTGACATAAACCGTCACCTTTGAAATTCCATATATTTTTTGCTTCCAGATACCTAGCCCTGCGATTTCTTCTGGTAAATCCACCGACTTATCTGTCTCACAAACAACCAGTACATCATCGCTCAGAAGCTCTCGTTCAATCATTTTTATAATATCTGAAACAATCTGTTCTTTTGCATAGGGTGGATCTAACAAAACCAAGTCAAACTGTCCTGTGACCAATTCAAGTGCTCGATTGGACTCCATTTTCAGAAGTTCAAATCGTTCTTTTTCCTTAGTCATGCTGATATTTTGGCTGATAATCGTTTGCGCCCTGCGGTCTTTTTCAACCAAAACAGCCGAAGCCATGCCTCGCGAAATAGCTTCAATCGCTAAACTGCCACTTCCAGCATACAAATCCAACACTCGTCCTCCATCAAAATAAGGACCAATCATATTAAAGATAGCTCCCTTAACCTTGTCTGTCGTCGGTCTGGTTGTTTTGCCTTCTAATGTTTTAAGAGGACGCCCCCCATATTTCCCTGCAACAACTCTCATAAAGAATATTATAACAAAATCTCGAAAGAATGTATCAGTTTTTCTTCTGTGATAACTGTAAGTCAATTGTTTTTTTGCTGTCCAACTTTTGGGATGCCGTTCAAACATGATGATTTTTCAATACAGTTTTTTGCAATTATCTTGAGCTGATTGCAGAGCAAATAAAAATCCCCTGATATAAATCAGAGGACTGATTGATTATCTTACTTCAAGCAAGCCAACGTCACCATCTTCACGACGATACAAAACATTGGTTGTGTTGTCTTCTACATCAGTATAGATGAAGAAGTCATGTCCCAATAAATCCATTTGAAGAAGAGCTTCTTCTAAGTCCATTGGTTTTAAGTCAATTTGTTTTGAACGAACGACTTTTGCAGGTGCAGCTTCCACTTCTTCAATGACAGCATCTGTAAATAACTGGCTAGTTGATTTTTTATTACGGTTTTTACGTTCAATTTTTGTTTTATTTTTACGAATTTGACGTTCAATCTTGTCTGTCACCAAATCAATAGAACCATACATATCTTGAGAAACATCTTCTGCACGAAGAGTGATAGAACCAAGTGGAATAGTTACTTCAACTTTGGCTGTTTTTTCACGATAGACTTTCAAGTTTACACGCGCATCCAATTCTTGATCAGCTTGGAAATATTTTTCGATTTTTTCAAGTTTAGAAACTACGTAATCACGAAGAGCTTCTGTTACTTCTAGGTTTTCACCACGGATACTATATTTAATCATATAAGTACCTTCTTTCTAAGCATTTGTTTTTCTTTATTTTATTATAACGCTTTCATTTTTTTTTTGCAAATTTTTTATCATCTGGCTAATGAAAATGTCACAATTTCTTTCACTCCCGCTTCCACTAAAATTTCCTTGGCCAATTGTAGGGTTGAGCCTGTTGTATAAATGTCATCTATCAAAAGAACTTTTGTCGGAACTTGAACATTGTCTTTTACTTTAAAACACTGCTGACTTTGCAATCGTTCCTCTCTCGTCTTGCTTGATTGAGCAATTGTATCATGCTTTTCTAAAACTTCCTTAAATGGCAACTTTGCGCCCTCAAGAAGAGCTGTTACTTGATTAAACCCTCTTGTCTGATACTTTTCGGCACTGACAGGAATGGGAACAAGCGTATAATCACGGTAAACTTTTAATTCCTTTTGCAAAACTTCAGCAAATACAGAATAAAGAGCATAATCTCCTTGAAATTTATATTGGCTGAAAAAGTCTTTCATGGCTTCGTTATATACAAAACAACTTTTATGACAAACTTCTTTTCCTTTTTCTATCCATACTTGACAATCCATGCAGACTTCACTTGCCCCGTCACGATAACACTTCGGGCAATGCTGCCCTGAAATGCGTTGAAATTTTTCAAAACAAGTATCACAGGCTCTTGCTTTTGGCTTCGTCAAAGTCAATAAATCACAAAATGTTAGTATTTCATCCAGTAGACTATTACATAAAACACATGAATTCATAAACCAGCCTCCTGATTCATCGCCTTAATTTCCTGAATAGCTCGTTCAATAGCAAAATTGGTCCCATCATGAAAAAAGATTAACTCGCCTGTCGGTCGATCCATACTGCGACCGACGCGTCCAGCGATTTGTACCAGAGCGCTGCGACTAAACAGACGGTGGTTGGCTTCTACCACGAAAACATCCACGCAAGGAAAAGTCACCCCACGCTCCAAAATCGTCGTCGTTACCAAAATCGTGATTTCTTTTTGACGAAATTTCTCTACAATTTCCAGTCGATTTTCAGTCGTCGAGGCTACAAAGCCAACTTTTTCATTAGGAAAAGTGCTTTGAAGAATCTCTGCAAATTCCTGCCCCTTTTTAATCTCAGAAGCAAAAATAAGAAGTGGAAAGCTTGCTTTTCTCTGCTTTTGAATAAACTGTCTTAACTTAGGAACTAGCTTCTTTTGACCAAGATATTTTTGAAAATCTGCCAACCAAATTTTTTGAGGAACAATCAAAGGATTCCCATGAAAACGTCTAGGTAGACTCAAACGAGTTAATTCTCCTTTAGCCACTTTTTTGTCCAACTCATCTGTGGAAGTTGCTGTTAAGAAAATCTTCGTTCCTTCTACTTTAACTGCCTGATGAACCGCATGATAAAGCATCGGATTGTCCACATAAGGAAAGGCATCTACTTCATCAACGATAAGAAGATCAAAGGCTTGATAAAATTTGAGAAGCTGATGCGTTGTAGCAATCACGAGAGGACTGCGGGAATATGCTTCTGATTCACCGTGCAGGAGTGAAATATCGCAAGTAAAATCTACTTTCAGTCTGCGATAAAGTTCTAAGCAGACATCAATTCTGGGGCTAGCCAAGCAGACGGATCCACCTTGATTGATGACTTGTGCCACCACCTGATAGATCATTTCCGTCTTTCCGGCTCCTGTGACTGCGTGAACCAAGCTATCTTTGCGTTTGGTAACCGCCTCTACAAGTCCTTGAGAAACCTTAGCTTGAAATTCTGTCAACTTTCCTTGCCATTTCAAAACATTCGCTTTGGGAAATTCTTCCTGTGGAAAATAGTATAGTTCTTCATCACTCCTAACCCTTCCTAAGATCAAGCAAGACCTACAATAATAAGCACCAATTGGTAGTTGCTGTTTTTCTTTGTCAATGGCTTGTCCACAGCGATTACAGCTTAACTTTCCTTTCTCTTCTACCATTCCAGCTAAGCTTTGTGCTTGCAATTGCAATTCTGGTGACAATTGACTTTTTGTAAAAATACGACCTAAGCAATCTTGTAATTCCGTCATATCTATTTATTCGGAAAAACTTTGGCAAAATAAAAGTTTTTTTGTAAAATGAAGATATGGAATTTAGAACAATCAAAGAGGACGGTCAAGTCCAAGAAGAAATCAAAAAATCGCGCTTTATCTGTCATATCAAGCGTGTGACAACAGAGGACGAAGTACGAAATTTTATTCAGGCTGTCAAAAAAGAACACTACAAAGCTACTCATAACTGCTCTGCCTTTATTTTAGGAGAGCGGAGCGAAATGAAGCGAAGTAGCGATGATGGAGAACCAAGTGGGACTGCTGGTGTACCTATGTTAGGCGTTTTAGAAAATCACCAACTAACCAATGTCTGTGCTGTCGTGACGCGCTATTTTGGGGGCATCAAGTTAGGAGCAGGTGGACTCATTCGGGCTTATGCTGGCAGCGTTGCCCTAGCTATCAAAGAAATCGGAAGTGTCCACATAAAAGAACAACTTGGACTAAGGCTTACTTTTTCCTACAGTCAATATCAAGAATTGCCAAATTTTCTTAAAGCCAAACAGTTGCAAGAACAAGATACAGCTTTTACAGATCAAGTACAAACGACTATTTTCGTTGACAAAGACGATAAGGACAGCGTTATAGAAAGTTTGATTGAACTGTTCAATGGAAAAATTGACATTGTTGAGCAGGGATTGCGGAAAGTTGAAGTTCCCATTTCTTTATCCTAAATATTAAAAAAAGCTATCACCTTGATAGTTTTTTTATATTTTACAAAGACTTCTTTTCGTTTTATACTGATGGTATCAACAGAATTGAGGTATTATTTTATGGCAAAAATTTATCGTAACATTACAGAACTCATCGGAAATACTCCTATCGTGAAATTAAACAGACTTGTTCCAGAAGGCGCTGCTGATGTCTATGTCAAGCTAGAAGCTTTCAATCCGGGGTCGTCTGTCAAAGACCGCATTGCTCTCAGCATGATTGAGACCGCTGAGCAAGAGGGCTTGATTCAGCCGGGTGCAACCATTGTCGAAGCAACCAGCGGAAATACTGGAATCGGTTTGTCTTGGGTCGGTGCTGCTAAAGGTTATAAGGTCGTTATTGTTATGCCAGAAACCATGAGTGTGGAGCGCCGCAAAATTATCCAAGCTTATGGTGCCGAATTGGTGCTCACTCCCGGAAGTGAGGGAATGAAAGGTGCGATTGCCAAAGCTGAAGAAATCGCCAAAGAACGTAACGGATGGCTACCACTACAGTTCAACAATCCAGCTAATCCTGAAGTACACGAAAGAACAACAGGAGCAGAAATTATCTCTGCTTTCGGTGAAAAAGGATTGGACGCCTTTGTCGGAGGAGTTGGCACAGGCGGTACCATTTCTGGTGTTTCTCACGCTCTCAAAAAAGTCAATCCAGATATACAAGTTTATGCAATTGAAGCAGATGAGTCCGCTATCCTGTCCGGTGAAAATCCTGGACCACACAAGATTCAAGGAATTTCAGCTGGTTTTATCCCAGAAACACTGGACACTCAAGCTTATGACGGTATTGTCCGTGTTACCTCTGATCAAGCACTTGACCTTGGACGCCGTGTCGGTGGACAAGAAGGCTTTCTTGTAGGGATTTCTTCTGCCGCAGCTATCTATGCTGCACTTGAAGTCGCCAAAAAACTAGGAACAGGTAAAAAAGTTCTGGCTCTTGCTCCAGATAACGGCGAGCGCTACCTCTCAACCGCTCTCTATAATTTTGAGGTTTAGAAATCAAGGCATATACACAATACGAACTTTAAATTTGGATTTGCTAACAGTTTAAAAAGAACAGTTCTATTATTGAGCTGTTCTTTTTTGATGGGTGGGGATGGATTGTATGTTGGAAAATATCGGTAACTTTCTTATTTCAGGTACTCCACCTAAAATACATACACTAAGTAAGAACCTTTCTGACCTCGGATGTTGATGTATCAATTTAAGTTCATTATACCAAAAACAAACCCAATCGTATAGCTGAGTTTGGAAAATTTATAAAAAGAAACTTAATGGGAGAGATTTTTATAATGGCGGTCTGTAACCTAATTTTTTAACTAGTTTATCGTATTCTTGGGAATTTAATTGAGTTAATTTCCCTATTTGATTACGATACCAATGTCTCGTATTAGTATCAGTAAATAATATTGATACCATAGGACATTCACCAGAACCACTCCCATAAGTATTTATTGAATCTATTTTTTCCCCTGGTACTAAACATGAATAATAATTGATAAGATTATCATCCCAGTTTTTAATATCTTTAAAATGAAGATATTTCTTATTACTTAACGCTAAAACTACTACATTATATATAGGTAAATGAGAATTGTTATTAATAATTAAATCATATCTAATAAAACAATTTTTAGGTTGGTCATCTGAATTTGATACACTTGTTAACCAAGCTGCAATTTTTGAGGCTTGTTCAGCTTCCTTTTCTTTTTCTATTGATTTTAATTGAAGTCGTGCAACCCCAATAGAAAATAAACCACCTATAAATGCTCCTATGATTGTTGTCATTAAATTTGAAAAATTAATCACTTGCTAAAACTCCTTTATAAACTTTTGGTATCAATTCTCAATGTAACTGATTTTACAATTTAGATATATTTTCTCTCAAATAAATTGTCAGTTTAATTATATCATAGTACATACCTTACAGCTAAATATATATTCCTCTTATAAATTTACACTACATACTAATAACAAAAAACACGGTTTTTATACCGTGTTTTCTTGTATCTATCTAGTCTGACTAGCTCAACTTTCTCATCTCTTCAATCCGTGCTACAGTCGCATCATACTTAGCTTGGTAGTCGGCTTGTTTGTCGCGTTCTTTTTGGACGACTTCTGGTTTGGCGTTAGCGACGAATTTTTCGTTGCTGAGTTTCTTGGCAACTATATCTAATTCTTTTTGCCATTTAGCAAGTTCTTTGTCAAGACGTGCCAATTCTTCTTCAACGTTAAGAAGGTCAGCAAGTGGCAAGAAGATTTCAGCACCTGTTATGATGCTGGACATAGCTAATTCTGGCGCCTCAATGTCAGAAGCAATTTCCAAATGCTCTGGATTGGTAAAACGCTTGATGTAGTTGACATTGGCATTGAAGAAACTTTCCAATTCTTTATCGCTGGTTTTCACCAGGATGGTGATTGGTTTGCTTGGAGCAACATTCACTTCGCTACGTGCGTTACGAACAGCACGAATCAGGTCTTTCAGGCTTTCAACACCTTTATGCGCAGCTTCATTTTCAAAGGCTGAATTAACAGTTGGGTAGGCTGCTGTTACAATTGAATCTTCAGAAATTTGTTCAAAGATTTCTTCCGTCACAAATGGCATGATTGGGTGAAGCAAACGAAGAACCTTATCAAGCGTGTAAAGAAGAACTGAACGAGTGATACCTTTTTCATCCTCGTTATCGCTGTATAGGACTTCCTTGGTCAACTCAACATACCAGTCCGCAAACTCATCCCAGATGAAGTTGTAAAGGATGTGACCTGCCACACCGAATTCAAATTTATCAAAGTTTTCAGTAACTTTAGCAATCGTTTCATTGAGATTGTGAAGAATCCAATGGTCAGTTACGTTACCAGCCGTACCAGCAACAACTTTTTCAACATTTTCGCTCGCTTGGTCAAGCGTAAGGTCTTCATTGTTCATCAAAATGTAACGAGAGATATTCCAGATTTTGTTAATGAAGTTCCAGCTGGCGTCCATCTTTTCGTAAGAGAAACGAACGTCTTGACCTGGGGCAGAACCGTTTGACAAGAACCAACGAAGCGCATCAGCACCATATTTTTCAATAACATCCATTGGATCAATACCGTTACCAAGTGATTTAGACATTTTACGTCCTTGTTCGTCACGGATAAGACCGTGGATAAGCACGTTTTCAAATGGACGGCGTCCTGTGAATTCCAATGATTGGAAAATCATACGTGACACCCAGAAGAAGATGATATCATAACCAGTTACCAATGTAGATGTTGGGAAGTAACGTTTGAAGCCTTCTGCTTCTATGTCAGGCCAACCCATTGTGGAGAATGGCCATAATGCTGAACTAAACCAAGTGTCAAGCACATCTTCGTCTTGAGTCCAGCCGTCACCTTCTGGAGCTTCTTCACCAACGTATATGTCGCCTTCAGCATTGTACCATGCTGGGATTTGATGCCCCCACCAGAGCTGACGAGAGATAACCCAGTCGTGAACATTTTCCATCCATTGAAGGAAAGTATCGTTGAAACGTGGTGGGTAGAATTTCACTTCGTCATCTGTGTCTTGATTGGCAATAGCATTTTTAGCTAATTGATCCATTCTAACGAACCATTGTGTTGACAAACGTGGTTCAACCATAACACCCGTACGTTCTGAATGACCAACAGAGTGTGTCATTTTTTCAATATTAACAAGCGCACCAATTTCTTCCAATTTTTTAACAACGGCTTTGCGAGCTTCAAAGCGATCCATGCCAGCAAATTCACCAGCAAGGTCGTTCATCGTACCGTCATCATTCATGACATTAACTTGAGGAAGATTATGACGCTGACCAACAAGGAAGTCATTAGGGTCGTGAGCTGGAGTGATTTTAACCACACCAGTACCAAATTCTGGGTCAGCGTGTTCATCACCAACGATTGGGATAGCTTTGTTAACGATTGGAAGGATAACATTTTGACCAATCAAGTCTTTGTAGCGAGGATCTTCTGGATTGACAGCGACAGCCGTATCTCCAAACATAGTTTCAGGACGAGTTGTTGCCACCTCAAGAGCGCGTGATCCATCTTCCAACATGTAATTCATGTGGTAGAAAGCACCTTCGACATCTTTGTGGATAACTTCGATATCAGAAAGAGCTGTACGAGCTTTTGGATCCCAGTTGATGATAAATTCACCACGGTAAATCCAACCTTTTTTATAAAGTTCAACAAAGACTTTACGAACCGCTTTTGACAATCCTTCATCAAGGGTGAAACGTTCACGAGAGTAATCGACAGAAAGCCCCATTTTACCCCATTGCTCCTTGATAGTGGTAGCATACTCGTCTTTCCATTCCCAGACTTTATCTAAGAATTTTTCACGACCGAGGTCATAGCGTGAGATACCATCTTCAGCAAGGCGTGCCTCAACTTTTGCCTGTGTTGCAATCCCCGCATGGTCCATACCAGGAAGCCATAAAGTATCAAAACCTTGCATACGTTTTTGACGGATAATAATATCTTGCAAAGTAGTATCCCAAGCGTGACCAAGGTGCAATTTCCCCGTCACATTTGGTGGTGGAATAACGATAGAATACGGATGAGCTTTCTTATCGCCAGAAGGCTTGAAAACATCCTCATCTAACCATTTTTGATAACGCCCAGCCTCAACTTCGGCTGGATTGTATTTTGGTGAAAGTTCTTTTGACATGATGTGTCCTTTCTAAATAATCTAATTAAAATATCTATTTGAAGTCTCTATATATGTTCTTCGTATTAAATATATCATTACTTTACTGAGTACATAAGCAATAGCCATTGAACATAGCAACATAATAAATGAAACAAAAATACCTAATGTAAAATTTGAAGATGTCCCCCGATCTAATACAGAAATAAGAAAGAGTTTTAAAGAATTGATTTGTTCCATTTGATTTTTTTTTAATATTTGCTTTGTAAATATAGAAGACACTATATTAAACACAAGTAATGTATTAAAACTCATCATTTGAAGCCAATAAATATGTTTCTTCATAACAGGTGTAGGAGTTTTTAAATATCCTCTGGGGATTATGCTATTCACTTCCCCAATAAAAATTGGCAATAATATCGGTAAAAACCATGTTAAAATTCCAATTAAGTCACTTTCAATTTGATCTAAAAGAACTAAAAAGATTGATACCAAACCAATTAATACCCAATTCAATATCACCTCTTTTTTGTCATCTCCTCCTCTGTCAATACCTTCATATACATACATCCAAAAGTAAATATTTAATGACATATATATTAAAAAGACTAATATTGTACTAAATTGTAATGTATCTAGTTGAAAAAATAAGGTAGCATACAAACATATAGATATAAACGAAGCAAAATATGATTTTAGATACAAATTCCAAAATACTTTTCCAAATTGTTTACGAATTCCGTTTTGTTTTTTATAGAACCAAACAGATAGACATCCTCTAAAAGCAGGTATCAGTACGAACAATACTATTAAAGTTAAAATTATAATAATCAACTCAAGATCATCCTGAGGTATAGACAATTTGTTTAAAAAGCTATTTATAACATCTGTTTTACACTTTATAATAAATTTTAAAAGAAAATAAAAGCCAATAAAAAACGCATCAAATGAATTAAGAACTACAAATGCATCTCTACTTTTTTGAACATATTTTTTAAAACTTATAAATATATGTTCAAATACTATAGCATAAATTATGGGTAACAATGGCTGTAACAAAATAATTAATCTATATTTCAAAAGTAATAGCACTCCAGCTGATGCTCCTAAAATAATCCAATAGATAATTTGAAGTTTATTATCTATTTGCATCCTTCTTAATCTAAATCCATATAAACCCAGTAGTATTCCTAAAATAATCTCAACAATATATATAGGAGCAACTGGTAAAATACTATTTGGAAGTAAAGTTATCGGAAAAAGCAAAATAGCTAATAGTAACAAAGAAACTACAGATATAACAGGTAGTAACGCCAACAGATACAAAAATAATCTTTTCATTTTTCCTCCCACTCATTCCCCAGCAATCCATATCGCAATAAATCACAGCGTTTACCTTGTGCATCTTTGCGATCACGGACGCGAGATTCGAGGGTGAAGCCAAGTTTTTCAGCAATACGCTGGCTTGCTTTGTTGTATCCATAGCATTCAATTTCGATTTTGTAAAGATTGAGTAGGGTGAATCCAACTTCCAACAGCGCACGCGCAGCTTCTGTCACGATCCCTTGCCCCCAATAATCTGGGTGAAGCAAATAGCCCATTTCAAGAACATCATCAGCATGGCGATTATTAAAATCAATCGAGCCAATGACTTTATTTGTCCCTTTTAAGCAGATACCATAACCAGACGGTATTTTTTGCTCAATCCAGCGTTTGGGCATAATGTTTTCGAGATAATTTTCCTCTTCTTCCACGCTTTCCGCAGGTGGAAAACCAGCTGGCCAAGTCACTTCTGGTAAACTGGCGTAGTCAAAGATATCCTCAGCATCAGCTACTGTGCGGACTCGTAGGACGAGCCGTTCGGTTTCTAATCGTTCTGGTAATTGTACTTGCTCCATCTTCCTCCCTCGCTTTCCATAAAAAATCGCCCCTGCCATATCCATGACAGGGACGAATGTGTTTATCCGCGGTACCACCCAATTTCGGGCAGACGCCCGCAACTCTGGTCTTCTTGTTCATCTTTTATCACGTTGTTAGCTCGCTTAGGCGTACGCCAGTACAGCCCGTAACTCACTGCCTAGTCCTAAAAGTAAACAAAAAGACACCATTATTTCAATTTTAGCCTTAGCAACCAGTTTTGACATTTGTGCGGATTTCTCAGCAACACCGCTTTCTGTGACAAATGGGATTCAAAACACCTCTAATGCATTTAGTTTAACATGTTTTCTAGAGAAAATCAATAATTTCTCTGTCCAAAAAGTCCGTCTGGTAGGTCATGAAATCCCTTGCCCTCTTGATAATTGGCAAATTTCCCCAATAGAAACTGATAGGCATCTAGGCGGCTCTCATAACGAATCGCAGCTTCTTTAGCGCGTTCATCTTTATCTTCCTCATAAACTTTCTGACTTTCTTCAAGAGCCATTTCGTTGATAGTCACCTGAGTTTTGACCCAAGCTTCAAAATCCTTTAAAAATTCCTGTTCGTACGTCATCATATTCCTTCTAATCTACTCCTCGGTAGAAATCTTCTTCAATATCACGGAAAGGTTGAATATCTTGGACATATTCCAGCACCCCTTGAAACTCTCCTGCTTTATCTCGTACTGCTGCATACGTCACATGGACAAATTTGCCTCGCGACTCAGATTTGAACCACATAACAAACTTGTCTCGCTTGCCTTCGCGCAATTCCTTAAAAATAAAGCGAACTTTCTCCAAAAACTTAGGCGGGTGGCACAGCTCGACATTGCGCCCCACTTGACTCGGCGTCCGTTTAAAAATCATCTCATCAGCTGGCACACTGTCATTGTAGTACTGGAAAATATCCTCCTTATTGACAAAGGTAATCTCCATCGGCAGATGATTCAAGATTAGATTTGCCTCTTCCACTGACAAATAGCCATGTCCAAAAGACTGTTGGGTCTGTCGATCAAAATTGTTTTCTGCCTTTTTCTTTTTTGGCTTAAAAGAAATGGTGACCTGCCCATCAAGTGTCTCAATGACCTGCTGAATAGTACCGTCTGACACAAGCTCCTCACTAGCTGCCGCTTCGCTTTCAGTCTTCTCAGCAGCCTCTTTTTCTGCCTCCGTGAATGATTGACGAGCTGGCATCCATTTCTCAGCCGGCTTGATAATCGCATAGCCGTAAGCATCACTTTCTTCTGCAATTTTCAGCCAATCGTCCTGTGTGAAGGATTCCAGCAAAATCATAAGCAAGATGGATTCTTCCTTGAAAATCATCGCTTCAAACTCAGCCGCAAAATTTTCAAATGTTGCTCTAGCTTGCTCAATACCTAGGTTAGACAAATCTTCAGCAGCAGTCTTCGCTTCGCAAAAAAGCTCTCGAATCTGGTCGTCCACACCCCACATGACTTTGGGCGGTGAGTCATGACCGTATTTCTCCATAATCGGAAACATCAGCTCTTCCTTGCGCTGATAATGAATGTCAAATTGACCGACCAAGTCCAGCTGGCGCATCAGTCCCTTTTCCAACTCTGTCTTCATTTCTGCATCATCTGTTTGAGCATAGGTATCAAGGAGGCGCCGAATCCGCAACAGAGCAGCTCTAAGAGCTAGATTTTCCTGCTTAAAAATTTGAACTGGATGCCCTGGATGATCTGTATCTGCAACTTCTACATTTTTCACTGCTCCCTTAAAAAGATTCGCATGAACATTGCAAAGCGACATAACATCCTCAAAGGTTACACCCGTATCCGAGTTCATCAGTTCGTGCTCCATAAGACTGATCTCAATAGCCGAAACGCCTGTAAAATACTTGTTAAACTGCTCTTGAACCTCTTCTGGATTTGCACCATGATGCAAATCCAGCAAAATAGATTTCAAAATTTCAATTCGTTCATCTGCCATTAGTCTAGCCCCACCACTTCATAGCCATTTGCTTCCAATGTCATAACAATTTTATCCATAGGGGTTCCCTCTAACTTAGAACCTTGCTTTAACGACACCTTGCGACCAACCGTATTGCGCATGATTGGATTGGCAAGCGGTTTAAAACCAAGCTCCACCAAAATTTCTAGCACTTCCGGATGTTTATCCACTACTTCTGCTACAGGAATGGAGACATCAATGATATTGTCCATTTCTCACCTCATGAACATTTTTCTATTATTATAACACAAAATACAGTTGCTTTCTAAGCAAAATCAACACATTCCTTATCTTTGCCTCATTCCATTTTTCTGAATTAAGTATCTATAACTATTTTTAATATAGTATAAGTAATTATTATAATAAAATGATTCTGTATTTTTCACAAATAAAATAATTGATAGCCCCTCTTTTTAAAGCAAAATATTTCACAAACAAAAGAAAATTTATTAAATCACGGATTTGAAAACGTTTTTATAATCGTGATATAATAATTTCAAAAACAGGATGAAGGAGATAGTATGTCTATTACAACTTTATTAAACATCAAATATCCAATTTTTCAAGGTGCTATGGCGCAAATTTCTCACTATCAGTTGGCTGCTGCTGTTTCAGAAGCGGGTGGCTTGGGGATTATTGCTTCAGGTGGTATGACTGGCGACCAATTGCGCGAAGAAATTCGTGAATTGCGTAAACTCACAGACAAACCATTCGCTGTTAATGTGATGCTGATGCTGAAAAACATCGAAGAGCTTGTGAATGTTATCATCGAAGAAAAAGTTCCTGTTGTGACAACTGGTGCTGGCACCCCTAAATTTATTCTGCCTGCTCTCAAAGAAGCAGGTATCAAGGTTATTCCGGTCATTGCCAGCGTGAAACATGCTAAAAAAATGCAGGAATTAGGTGTTGACGCTGTTATCGCTGAAGGAGCTGAAGCGGGTGGTCATATCGGTAGCACCAATACCATGGCTTTGCTGCCACAAATCGCTGATGCGGTTGATATTCCCGTAATTGGTGCAGGAGGTATTGCAGACGGTCGTGGACTTGCCGCTGCTTTCGTTTTAGGTGCACAAGGAGCTCAACTCGGTACTGTGTTTCTCGCATCCAAAGAATGTCCAATCGCTGAAAGTTATAAAGAAGCCGTTCTCAAGGCAAATGATACAGATACAGCTGTCACAGGCAGGAGGGCGGGTGCCCCCGTTCGTTGTATCCGAAACGAAATGACAGACCATTATATAGAGCTTGAAAATAAAGGTACCAGCCGTGAGGAATTGGAAGAGATTACTATCGGAGCTCTCTCAAAAGCTGTATATGACGGAGATGCCAAAAACGGCTCCATGATGTGCGGTCAAATTGCTGGTATGATAAAAGAAATCCGACCATGCAAAGAAATCATTGAAACAATCGTCTCAGATGCACAAAAAGTATTGGAAAATACAGAGATTTCCTTGTAAAATAGAAAAAACTTGTAGAAAATAATCTCTACAAGTTTTTCTATTGCTGAAGCAGTTAAAATATTTGCGTTTCATTTTAGTTGCTCAACTTCTGTCGCCTATTTATCATCTGCTTCAAACTAGACTCACTCATGAACAAGTCATTCTATCCCATTTACCAAACGCTATAAAATATCAATAGTATTGCTACAGGATACCTTCTTTGCAATTTTTACATCCTGATCCTTTGAACTTTCGTTGTTAGGAGGTACCTTGTACATTATTCTAACATACAGTAAAAGTGTTTCATATCATTTTCCGTCATTTTCAGTACGTTCCTGTCCCCACCAGTAAGGCATGAGTTCTCCCAAAGTAATCGTTTCTCGTTTTTCAAAATCCAACATAAACTCTAAATGACGATTCTCAAGATTCAACTCCATTAAAAATTCTCTACATGCCCCACAAGGCATACCAGAACCTCCACCATAAGACGGTTTATCACGAAAAGCCAATACTCGTTTCATTTTTGTCTGCCCAGAATACTGATACATATTAAAAGCTGCTGCCCTTTCAGCACAGAGATGAAAGACACTACATTTATTATACCAACTTCGTTGATTTTATCTGCAACCTCCAACAGTCCTCAAGTTGTTGGAGCAAAGCAAAAGCCGATATAAATCTTTCCGTCCTCTGCTTCAATAGCTGCTACAACATGATTAGCGTACACAAAGGGCGATACCTCATGCAGATCATAGAACTCCTTGGCTTCTTCATGCATTTTTCCCAAATATCCATTCTAACCCTCTTTCCTTATCAACTTCACTACAGCCTCGGTCCTAGCTGTGTGTGGAAACATATCCACAGATTGAATATAATGAACATCGTAAACCTTGCTCAATTGCACCAAATCTCTAGCTAGAGTAGAGACATTACAGGAGACATAAACCATTTTCTTCGGTGCATAGCGAACAATCGTTTCAAGCAGTTTTTCATCCAAACCAGTCCGTGGCGGATCCACAATCAAGGCATCTGCTCGATAGCCTTCCTTATACCAGCGAGGAATAATACTTTCAGCAGTCCCAGCCTCATAATAAGCATTGTCAAACCCCATTTTCTTGGCATTTCGCTTAGCATCCTCAATAGCTTCTGGTATAATATCCATGCCACGAAGAGACTTTACTTTTTTAGCAAAAGCAAAGCCAATCGTTCCCACGCCACAATAAGCATCAATCAGACAATCCTCTGAATCGACATCCAGAGCCTTAACTGCTTCACTGTAAAGCACCTCTGTTTGCTCTGGATTGAGCTGGTAAAAAGCCCTAGGCGATAAGGAAAACTCGTAATCCAAAACACCTTCCTGAATGGTCTCTTTCCCCCAGATAATCTCCGTCCTGTCTCCATAGATTTCGCTTGATTTTGTCGTATGGTAATTGACCGCTACTGTTTCCAACTCTAGAAATTCTGCTGTCAAATCGCGAATGACCGGAGAAAAGTCCAACTTCTTTCCCGTGACAAAAATCATCTGCGCCTGACCTGTTTTCCGAGCTCGGCGAATCATAACTGTCCGAACGCCGGCATTTTTTCGCTCATCATAAATAGGAAGATTGTACTTTCCCAAAAGGAGAGCCACTTTATTGATGATTTTCTGCGTTACCTTATCCTGAACCAAACAGTTTTTCAAAGAAATCAGACAATGGGAATTCTGCGCATAAAGCCCTGCTTTGACTTCATCTCCTAATTTCCGTGTCTGAAATTGAAGCTTAGCCCGATAGTAAAGTGGTTCTTGCATGCCAATCGTTGGACGAATCTCGTAGTTTTCATAACCAGCTGGCGCAAATTTTTTCAAAGCCTGTCGCAGCAAATCAGCCTTAAATTCTAACTGTTTGTCATAATGCAAGTGCATAATCTGGCAGCCCCCGCATTTTTCATAAATCTCACAAGGAGACTCTACTCGATACTTGGAGCGTTTGTTAATCGTCAACAGTTTTGCTTCGACAAAATTACGCTTAACCGTCGTGATTTGACAAAAAATATCCTCACCTTTTAAAGCACCTGGCACAAAGACCAATGTCTTTTTATAAAATCCAATCCCTTCCCCGTTGATTCCCATTTTTTTGATTTTCAAGGGGATTTTTTGTTTTACTTTCAGATTCATAAGCCTATCTTACCATATTTTGAGGTATAATAGAATCATGAAAATTACAAAAATTGAAAAGAAAAAGCGGCTTTATCTCTTAGAGCTGGACGAAACGGAAAAACTGTATGTCACCGAAGATACCATTGTTCATTTTATGTTGTCAAAAGGTATGAACATTACTGAGCAAGAGCTGAAAGAAATCCAAGAATATGCTCAATTTTCTTATGGAAAAAATCTGGCACTGTATCATCTTTCTTTCAAGCAGCGTACTGTAAAGGAAGTCAATGATTATTTGCGCAAGCACGACATGGAAGAGGAAACGATTGTTCACGTTATTGACAACTTAAAAAAAGACAACTGGCTAGATGATGCCAAATATACTCATTCATTTATCCATTCCAATCTTCTCTCAGGAGACAAAGGTGCATATGCGCTCAAGCAAAAGTTAATGAAAAAAGGAATTGCTGTTTCTATAATTGATGATGAGTTGCATCAACACGATTTTACAAACCTAGCAGAAACAGTTGCTCAAAAATTACTCAAAAAATATCAAGGGAAGCTCCCAGAAAAAGCGCTTCACGATAAAATCTTACAACAGCTCATCAATAAAGGCTTTTCCTATGAAGAAGCAAAAATAGCTTATCAAAGCCTTACCATAGAAAACGATGACGAAAAACAACAAGAATTGCTTTACAAAGAATTAGACAAACAATACCGCAAGTATTCCAAAAAATACGACGGCTATGATTTAAAGCAACGCCTTACTCAAGCACTCGCACGCAAAGGCTTTGATTTTTCTGATATTGCGAGCGCTCTCAAAGAATATCTATAAAAAATGTAAGGTTTATTTATGTTTTTTCATGAAAATATGTTACAATAAAAGCGATAACCTGATAAATTGTAGAAAGTTGGTAGATTATGAAGCTTCCAAAAGAAGGCGACTTTATTACAATTCAAAGTTATAAGCATAATGGAAGTCTGCACCGCACTTGGCGCGACACCATGGTACTAAAAACAACTGAAAACGCCATTATTGGTGTCAACGACCATACCTTGGTCACAGAAAGTGACGGGCGGCGTTGGGTGACACGTGAGCCAGCTATTGTCTATTTCCATAAAAAATATTGGTTTAACATTATCGCTATGATCCGCGAAAATGGGATTTCCTACTATTGCAATCTAGCCAGCCCCTATTATCTTGATGCAGAAGCATTAAAATACATAGATTATGATTTAGACGTCAAAGTCTTCACCAATGGTGAAAAGCGATTGCTGGATGTAGATGAATACGAGCGCCACAAACGGCAGATGAGCTACTCCAATGATTTAGATTACATTCTCAAAGAAAATGTAAAAATCTTAGTAGACTGGATTAATAATGAGCGTGGACCTTTTTCACAGGCCTATGTCAATATTTGGTACAAACGTTATGTAGAGCTAAAGAATCGCTAAAGTTGTCAAGGGACCTCTGGTCCTTTTTGATTTTCAAAGAACAATTTCTTGCAATTCAAGCTTATTTTATGTATCATATAGAAAATACTTTGATGAATGAGCACAGAAAGGAAGAAACAATGGCTTTTACAAATACACGTGGACGTTATGCCAGCTTTGGCGTTGTAACAAGTTTGCCAGATGACATTATTGATTCTTTCTGGTACATCATTGATAATTTTTTAAAAGGTGTGTTTGAATTAGATGAACTTCTTCGATTCGAACTCATCAACCATCAAGGAAAATTAACATTTCGATTTTCCGAGGCAAGTCTGTCAACTACTGTCTCTTTTGATTTTAATGACGCTTTCGATCCATTTTTTCCACGAGAAATCTTTGTGACTGACAATAATGGCAAAGAAACCATCATGCTGCCAGATGAATATGCTTTAATGTGATAGTGGTTTGAACAAAGAATACAGAATTGATATCCACCTGAAAATGTATGAGAATAAATAACCCCCTCAATAAGATACAATGCTCTCTTATTGAGGGGGTCTTTTATATGAAAATATCACAATTCTTGTCATTTGGTTTCTTCTTTTGATTGATTCAGAAAATCCATTGCTTCCTTGGTCCAAGTCGGCAAATTTTTAGCGAGCGGTGCAAAACCAATCTTGTAACGGTCATTTGAAAAGCGATGGCGTTTAGGTAAATGATGCTTCTCTTCTTCCAGAGTTCTCATTGACAAACTAGCCTTGCCTGAAAATTCATCATAGTCCATCACTTGCACCAAGACCTGATCGTCAACATGCAGAATTTCATGGATATTTTCGATATAGCCTGTCCGAATTTCTGAGATATGAATCAATCCCATGGCACCCGTTTCTAGTTCCACAAAAGCACCATAAGGCTGAATACCAGTAATTCGGCCTTTTAGTTTTTCACCAATTTTCATCTCAATCCTCAATTTCAATGGTTTCAATCACGACATCCTCAAGCGGTTTATCCATTGCACCAGTTTCAACTGCCGCAATCTTATCTAACACTTGATAAGAAGCCTCGTCTAGCAATTGACCAAACACAGTATGCCGGCGATCCAAATGCGGCGTTCCACCATTGCTTGCATAGATCTCAGCAATTGGTGTCGGCCAACCACCACGTTCCAATTCCTTTTGTGCATAAGGAATCTTGCTATTTTGCACGATGAAAAATTGACTGCCATTTGTGTTCGGACCAGCATTGGCCATCGAAAGTGCACCACGGATATTGTACAGTTCCGGAGAAAATTCATCCTCAAACTTTTCTCCATAAATAGATTCGCCACCCATACCCGTACCAGTTGGATCACCACCTTGAATCATGAAATCCTTGATAATCCGGTGGAAAATCACGCCATCATAGTAGCCATCTTTTGATAAAGCGATAAAATTAGCCACTGTCTTCGGTGCCTGTTCTGGAAATAATTGAAATTTCAAATCACCGTGGTTGGTTTTAATAGTCGCTTTCGGTCCTTCTGCTGTTTCCATCGTTACTTGTGGAAAATGTAATTCTTTTTCTATCATTCCTAATTCCTCCAAAGCATAAAAAATACCATCTTCTTCTACTTTTTTTGTCACAAAGTCAGCCTTTGCTTTGATCTTTTCATGGGAAATGCCCATAGCAATACTGATACCTGCATAATCAAACAATTCTAAATCATTGAGTTCATCTCCAAAAACCATCACATTCTCAGGCTTCAACCCTAGATGCTCCACAACTGTCGCAACTCCAGATGCTTTTGAACCATTTGTTAGAACTACATCTGATGAATGCGGATGCCAGCGAACCAATCGTAGATGTTCTTCTAACTCTTTAGGCAATTGCAAGCTATCTCCAACATCTTCAAATGTCCACATTTGATAAATGTTGTGATCTTGATAAAAATCCGGCTGAATAGGTAAATTAGGATAAACAATATCAATGGCTTCATCAATAAGCGGTGTTCGCGTCGAAAGCGCTGCCTCATGACTACCAACGAGACCAAAGTCAATCCCAACTTCCTTCGTCCAAGCGATATAAGTTTTTACTAAATTTCGATCAATCGGGGTTTGCGCAATAACCTTTCCTGCTTTATCTTCAATATAGGACCCATTTAAGGTGACAAAGAAATCCGGCTGCAATGCTTTCAGCTCTGGCACTACACCAAAAATCCCTCTCCCTGAAGCAATTCCTGTCAAAATTCCTTTTTCTTTTAGCTGTTTAAACACCGTTTTGGTAGAGTCCGGAATGTAGCCAGTATCTTTCACCCGCAACGTATCATCAATATCGAAAAAGACGATTTTGATTTTCTTGGCTTTATACTTTAATTTTGCGTCCATAATCTCCCTCTAGCAATTATTCTGTTTTCTATTATACCACTAAATGTCATCTTGTGGGACAAGGTGATGTTGGAAAGCATAAACAACAGCTTGTGTACGGTCACTCACCTCTAGCTTTGATAAGATATTGGACACATGTGTTTTCACTGTCTTTAAAGAAATAAACAACTCATCTGCTATGCGTTGATTTTCATAACCTTTTGCCAGTAGTCCTAAAATATCTCGCTCACGCGCGGTCAAATCTTCGTGCAATTCAATATGATTTCGATGATATTCTACTTTTTGGCTGACCTCTGTTTCAATAGCAAGTTCACCCTTGGCTACTTTTCGGACCGCTCGTAAAATATCATCAGCACTAGAAGTTTTTAGCATATATCCTTTAGCACCCGCATCTAAAACTGGATAAATTTTTTCATTATCCAAATAAGAAGTCAAAATGAGAATTTTAGCTTCAGGCCATTCTTTTAAAATGGCAAGCGTCGCTTCAATCCCATTCATTTCAGGCATGACAATGTCCATCATAATCACATCTGGGTGCAACTCCAAAGCTTTTTCAACTCCTTCGCGACCATTTGAAGCTTCTGCCACTACATCCACATCGTCTTGTAAATCCAAATAACCTTTCAAGCCAAGTCTTACCATTTCATGGTCATCTACTAATAAAATCTGCATCCTAAGCTCCTTTCAATAATGGCACACGAATGTCAATTGCCACTCCCTGCTTCGGAGCGGTTAAAATCTGCATTGTTCCTGCCATGTCATTTACTCTTTCTTCCATATTTTTCAAACCATAGCTCAATTCATCAGATGAGGTATGCTCAAAGCCAATCCCATCATCTGTCATTTTCAACAGCAATTCATTCCGAGTTTGATACAAATAAACATCTAAATGATTCGCATTGGCGTGACGGAGCGTATTACTGATAATTTCCTGAGCAATTCTAAAAATATGCTCCTCAATCTGTTTCGGTAATTTTTGAACATCATGGTGAAAACTCACCTCAATATCGCTTTTATCTGATAGCTCTTTCAAGATGAGGTTCAGCCCTTCAACTAAGCTCTTCCCCTCCAACTCTGTCGGTCTCAAATGTAGAAGCAAGATACGCAAATCCCTTTGGGCAGTATTTAAAATTCCTGATACGCCTGTCAATTGTTTTGATAAGCTATCCGTATCTAAGTTCTCCACTTGACCTGTCACACCTGATAAAATCATATTGGCAGCAAAAAGCTCTTGACTGACCGTATCATGTAAGTCACGCGCAATTCGCTTGCGCTCTTTCTCAATAATCGTCTCCTCATTTTGCAGGGCACGGTTCTCTGACTTTTGCAGATTTTCTGTCAAATGAGTCAATTTCTCTGAAACCTGCCGAAAAGAGGCATCAATTTCAGGCTGATGAATTTCTTGCAATTCTCGACCTTCTAAAACATTTTTCAAGTTTGTCTGAATGGCCGACAAAGTGACCATTTGAATCACTTTAACACCTAAAATCATCAGCATCGTCAGAGATAAAGTCAGCACAATTACAAAGAAACTGAACTTTTCCAACCGCTCTACATTACTAAAAATCAGTTGCCAGTCAAAATTAAATAGACTAAAAATATAATGAATAATAATTCCTAAAATGAGTAGGGAATAAAAGCTAATCAAAAGATAGTAGACTTTTTTCATTTGCGAACCACCTCAACATTCCCTACAAACGTTGACAGGACAATTTTGACGCTTTTATGTGCTCGCTTGAAGTCCGGTGTCGTTAGGCTGATACTTTCATTTCGCAATTCATAGACAGGTTGATCTAAAAACTGCAATTCACCATATAGATTATTCACTTTCAGGCTGACTGCCACATCAACTGGCACAATGATTTTTGTATTTCCGAAAAATTTACGAAAAATAATCACATTGTCATGGTTTGTGATAATGACTTGTTCCAAATGAATCGTATCTTTCCCCATGAGACGGAAAAGATTGATGTCATCAAATCGGCAGGTATCCGATGAACCAAAATGATGAAGATTTCCCAACCATTGATTTTTTTCACGTTTTTGTTCTACTGCATCATCAAAGATGAGAGTTGTCACTCCATTTTCTTTATAAATATAAGGATAAGCTACAATCATGCCATAAATGACCGCAAAGAGCAAGGCAGCAATGACATAAGGATTGAGCATAATAATGAAAAAAAGCAGTATGGTAGAGGTTACTAGCAGAAAATTTCCTCTTTGTTTTCCAAAATAATAATAGAGCAATAGCAAGAAGAGCACCAAAAAAAGAATAACACGCGAAAAATGGCCAGACAAAATGGTCACTAATGCAAATGTCAGTAGAATAGATTCAACAAAGATAAAAAATTGGATCTTTCTCATAGCCTCGATACCTTTCTTACTCTATTGTATCAAAAACTTACAAAAATTCCTCCAGCTAAGGTATGAAAAGAAGGTAGTGAACTGAAAGAAAATATTTTCAAGTTCTAGTTTGTAGTCCTAGAAGTTAACATTTTTAATTACAATATACTGGATAAACTTGATTGAGCAGAAGCAATGTTTACCAATGATGTAAAACGAGTGCAAAAAAAGAGGGAGGGAAAATCGATTTAACAAAACTACGATTTTATCCTCTCTCTTTTTTAATTACTTGCACTAGCACTTGTGTCTGGTGTTTTTGAGCTGCTTCCATCATTACCACTAGTTGACGAACTACTAGAGGATGGGCTAGTTTTATCTGAGCTGCTATTAGATTGTGAACTACTTTCAGATGTTGAAGAATCTTCGGTTTTTGGCTCATATACATATAAGACAATGCGATCACTCTTCAAATTCAAAGACTGACCAGCTTCTGGGGTTTGTCTGATAATCGTATTTGCCTGTGTACCCGCTGGAGCTGTTGTAACCGTACGTTTTTCAATATTCGCACCTTGAATACCAATCACTTCCGTCAAATTATTATAAGCAAATTCATAGGTTGAGCCGATATAGCTTGGCATCGTGACACTTGAAACGGACTTCGCTACTTTTAACGTAATACGTGTCTTTGAAGTCAAATCATAAGTGCTGCCTGCTGCTGGTGTTTGATCAACAACTGTTCCTGCCGCATACTCACTACTTTCAACTTCTTCTATTTTAATCAAGCCTTTTGAAACCTTGTATTTTTGTACCAGATTGTTGATAGCATCTGCTCTTTTCTGACCTTTATAATCTTCCATAATAAAAGTTTTAGTCCCTTTTGAGACAATCAGATCCACCGTACTGCCCTCACGACGTTGCGTTCCCGCTTCTGGATTGGTGCGAATAACTGAATCTTTTTTAACAGAATCACTGTATTCGTCTTTTTCCTTGCCAACTTTCAAACCTGCAGTTTCGATTGCAGAACGTGCTTGGGCAATAGTTTTTCCAGTAACATCTGGGATTTTTACATTTGACGGACTCAAATAGACTAAAGCCACCAGAGCTACGATGACTAAAACCACCGCTGATAACAAAACTTTATAGCGCGTTCTTAAACGGCGCTTCTTTTTTGCTTTTGGCGTAGGCGTAGGCGTACTACTGACTACTTCTTTTGTAGGAGCAGGTGTTGACTTCGTCGCAGAAGTCAAGGTATTTTGTGATACTTTCGGCAGTGTCTTTGTGTCTGCTTTAGCAGTGTCATCAAAAACTAGCTTTTTCTCATTTCGACGGTCAGCAGATAAACAGCTTGATAAATCCACATACATTTCTGCAACTGACTGATAACGATCCGTCAATTTTTTTGCCGTTGCCTTGATGACTACATTTTCCAATGCTTGTGGAACATTTGGGTTTTCAGCAATAATGGACGGTAGGGGCTTTTGGAAATGCTGTAGGGCAATCGTCACAGCACTATCCCCATCATAAGGAATGTGACCTGTCAGCATTTCATAGAAAATAATCCCCATGGCATAAATATCGCTCTGAACGGTCGCTTTTGAACCACGCGCCTGTTCTGGTGACAAATAATGTACAGACCCCAACATAGAGTTGGTTTGCGTTAAGCTCGTTTCTGCAAAAGCTACTGCAATTCCAAAGTCAGTTACTTTTGCATCGCCATCTGGAGTTAAAAGGACATTTTGAGGTTTTAAATCACGGTGAACAATCCCATGCGTATGCGCCAAACGCATCGCCAAAAGGATTTGTCCCATGATTCGCACCGCTTCTTCATTGGACAAAGGAGCATGCTCTTTGATATAGCGTTTCAAGTCAAGTCCAGCCACATACTCCATTGCTAGATATTGCTGGCCTTCTTCTTCTCCAATGTCGGTAATCCGGACAATATGAGGATGATCCAAATCTGCCATGGCTCGCGCCTCTCTTTGAAAACGTGCTACAGCAATCGGATCTGTCTGGTAATTGGTTCTTAGAACCTTAACCGCAACTTCTTCCCCGTCTAAAATCAAGTCTTTCGCCAAGTAGACATCTGCCATGCCTCCTCGACCAATTTGTTTGATGATTCTATATCGTCCGGCAAATATCTTGCCGACTTGAATCATTCTGCATCCTCCTTATGATAATGAATCAGGGCAACTGTAATATTGTCCAAACCGCCTGCATTATTTGCAAAGCGAATCAAGGTTTCCGCTTTTTCTGAAAGAGCAATATCGCTTGTCATAATATCATAAATTTCACTTTCTGAAATCATATTGGACAAACCATCGCTATTCAAAATAATGTAATCATCATCTTCTAAGCTAATCATGCCAACATCAGGCTGCACTTCGCCTCTTTGACCGATTGATTGCGTGATGATGTTGCGTTGTGGGTGACGTTCTGCTTCCTCAGGCGTAATTTGTCCTGCTTTGAGCAATTCATTCACCAAAGAATGATCGCTCGTCAACTGTCTGTAGCTGTCACCACGCACCAAACCAATACGAGAATCCCCTACATGAGCATAAATTGCTTGATTGCCAATAATCGCTAAGGCTTCAAGCGTCGTTCCCATGCCTTTATATTCTTCATCTTGACCAAATTGGTGAACCTTTTGGTTTTCTGTTTCGAGATGTTCTGCGAACCACTCACGGACACCGTTAATGGAATCAATTTGAGTATCCACCCAAGCAGCACCGAGGTCTGTTACTGCCATTTCACTAGCAATATTACCGGCACGGTGACCTCCCATACCATCTGCTAAAAGAACCATTGTCATACCAGCACGATTAACAAATTGATTGGCATAATCTTGATTATTTGTACGCTTCTGACCAACATCTGTTAATAATGAAATTTCCATACTGTCAGTTTCCTCCTTTAGGATATTCGTTTGAATTGACTGATGAAAAATCCGTCACTTCCATATAATTCTGGCGTAATTAAAATACAGCCATCTTTTAGAATATCCTGTCTATTATGTTCTAGTTTTACCTGTTTAAAATTTGGATGAGCTGCCAAAAACTGCTCAACAACTTGAAAATTTTCTTGCGAAACAATCGTACAGGTACTGTAAGTTATTATACCACCTTTTCGCAAGCTTTGACAAACACTATCCAGTATCTCAAGCTGAATTTTTTGCAACGAGGCAAAATCTGCATTTTCTTTATTGTATTTAATATCTGGTTTCCGTCGGATCAGGCCAATTCCTGAACATGGTGCATCGACTAAAATTTTATCAAAGGCATCTGCCCCAAAAGTTTCAAAAACCTTTCTCGCATCTAGCTTTTTCGTAATCACTTTATCTGCCACACCTAAGCGCTGTGCATTTTCTTTTATCAGAGCTAACTTATGCTCATAGAGATCTAATGCCGTTACCTGCCCTGTCGTTAAGTAAGAAGCAATGTGCATGGTTTTGCCACCCGGCGCACTGCATGCATCTAGCACTTTTTCATCGCCGCGCAATTCAAGACTTGGCGCAACCAATTGGCTAGACTCGTCTTGAATAGTAATAGCTCCTTCTTCAAACAAGGCATGCCCTGCAAAATGACCGTGGTTTTTCACCAGCGCACTCGGAGCTAATAGCGAATCTTCTGCCTGCAACACTTGTTTCAACTCTTCTTTACGGCTTAAATCCCCCACTCGAACACTGGCTTTATTCCGAAGAAATAAACTCTCAAAAATGGCTAGAGCTCGTTTTTCACCGTACTCTTCAATCAGCATTTTAACCAGCCAAACTGGCAGAGAATACTGAATAGAATAGCGTTTGTTTTTACGTTTAATACTGCCTATATCTGCCACACCGTCCCGCAATAATCCTCGCAGTACTGCATTGGCGAACTTTTCGCTTCCCTTTTTTCGCACCTTTGCCAACTCTACCGCTTCATTGACGACCGCATGCGCCGGAATTTTATCAAGATACAGTATCTGATACAAGCTCATCAGTAAGAGAAAATAAAGCCAAGAATCTAACTTATCTCGATCTTCAATAACATGAGACAAATACCATTCTAAAGTGATTTTACGTGCAACGGTACCATATACGATTTCTGTTACAAGTCCTTTGTCTGCAGAACTTAAAGGCACTTCTAGCAAAGCCTGATTGAGAGCGATATTAGAATAAGCTCCTTCTGAAAAAACTTCTTCTAAAACTGCAAGAGCCGTTTGCCGCGCTGTTTTTATTTTATTGACCAAAGAAATCACCTACTGATAATTGCCGTCCCAGACCATTCAGAAAATCAACGATAGTCATTTTGGGCTTTCCAGCTGGCTGTACTGTTTTCAGAGAAAGTGCACCCTCACCAGCTGCTACAATCAATTCTTTTTTCCCGATAGCAAGAATTTCTCCTGGTTGACCAGCTCCTTCTACTGGAGTGGCTTCGTAAATTTTAAAACGGTCTCCATTTAAAAGCGTATGCGCGACTGGCCATGGATACATGCCTCGAATCTGATTAAAAATTTGTCGATTGGTCTTGGTCCAGTCAATTCTCTCCTCTTCTGGTGAAATATTTGGTGAAAAAGTAACTTGATTTTTGTCTTGCGGAACAGGCTTTATATCCCCAGACAAATAGCTCGGCAAAGTGTCCAGCAACAAATCGCGTCCTACAAGTGCTAACTTTTCAAACATCGTCCCAACATTGTCTGTTTCCTCAATAGGAATCGCTCGATGCGCAATCATATCCCCCGCATCCATCTCTTTAACCATTTCCATAATAGTCACACCGGCTTCTTTGTCACCGTTGATAATGGCGTAGTGAATGGGAGCTCCTCCGCGGTATTTGGGTAATAGAGAAGCATGCACATTAACGGCAAAACAAACTGAATCTAGCAATTTGCTTGGTAGAAATTGACCGAAAGCTGCTGTGACGATACCATCAGCGTTTAAATTCATCAAACTATCCAATTCAGCACTTTTAGACAATTTCTCTGGCTGATAGACGGGTAAGCCATAGTCTAAAGCCAGTTCTTTAACAGGCGTCATACGGATTTCTTTTTTGCGCCCTACTGCACGATCTGGCTGGGTTACAACTGCCAAAATCTCGTACTGCTTGCTTTCCAATAATCCTTTGAGCACTGTTGCAGAAAAATCTGGCGTTCCCATAAAAATAATGTTTGTCATGGTTTCCTCACATTCTTTTTTACTATTATATCAGAAGAAGTCGTGTATTTCTTTAAAAAAGGCTAAAAATAAGGCTACATAAAACTTTGTGGCTCATGATCAATACTCAAGCGTAAGTCTTTATTGATCTTTTCTTGCGTCCAATCCAAAATCTGATTCAACACATCTTGCAAGTGTTCTTCAAAACGGTATTTAATAATCAATTGATAGTGATAGAGGTTGTGAGTGCGGGCAATCGGCTTAGGAGTTGGTCCCAATATCTGAACCTTATCTGACAAGCCAGAACGTATCATATTCAAGACTTCGTATGACTTTTTGACGACCTCTGCTTCTATTTTATGAGACAAGGTAAGTCCCACCGTAAAATAATAAGGTGGATAGGCCAACTGCTTTCTGATACTCATTTCATAAGCATAAAAGCCCTCATAATCCTGATTTTTCGCAAAAGTAATCGCATAATGCTTCGGATTGTAACTTTGAATAATCACATGACCTTCCTTTTCAGCTCGTCCTGCACGCCCAGCAACCTGAGTTAAGAGTTGAAAGGTGCGCTCAGATGAACGAAAATCTGGCAAATTCAAAGCCGTGTCTGCATTGAGCACTCCAACAAGAGTGACATTCGGGAAATCCAGCCCCTTTGCAATCATCTGCGTTCCCAGTAAAATATCTGCACGCCCTTCACCAAATTCTTTTAAGATTTGTTCGTGACTGCCCTTTTTACGAGTGGTATCAACATCCATTCTCAAAATTCGAGCTTGCGGAAAGGCTTCTGCTAATTCACCGTAGGCTTTTTGTGTCCCAGTTCCATAGTATCGAATGCTCCGACTGGAGCAATTCGGACAAGTATGAGGAATCCCTTTTGAGAAACCACAATAGTGACAATTCATACTTTTCGTATCCATATGCAAGGTCAAGGAAATATCACAATTTGGACAGGTGTCAACCGTTCCGCATTCACGACACATGACAAAACTAGAATAGCCCCGTCGGTTCAACATCAAGACAACCTGCTCTTTTCTATCTAGCTTGTCTTGAATGGCTTCTAACAAAATAGGCGTGAAATTACTAGCTTCATTTTGCCCAATATAATCACGAAAATCCACAATTTCCACTTCAGGAATCTGAGCTTGCGGCTTGGCTCGCTTGGTCAGTTGCAAAAAGTGATACACACCTTTGCCAGCCCGCGCTCTGCTTTCTAAACTCGGCGTCGCCGACCCCAACACCAGAACGGCTTGATTGTACTTTGCACGTAGTAAAGCGACATCTCGTGCATGATAGCGTGGATTGGAGTCTTGCTTGTAACTCGCTTCATGCTCTTCATCAATGATAATTGCACCAATATTTTTTAACGGAGCAAAAATAGCAGAACGAGCACCAACAACAACTTGTGCTTCTCCTCGCTCAACCTTACGCCATTCATCATATTTCTCACCGTTAGAAAGTCCAGAATGAAGAATAGCAACTTTTTTACCAAAACGTGAAATAAAGCGATTAGTAACTTGCGGTGTCAAAGAGATTTCAGGCACTAACATAATGGCTGTCTTGCCACGGCTGAGCGCCTCTTGAATGACTTGCAAATAAACCTCTGTCTTACCGCTACCTGTCACTCCTTCTAGCAGAAACGGCTTACCTCCATGCTCGATTTGCTGCGTGATAGCTTGAACCGCAGCTCCTTGCTCTTCATTTAGCACCAGTGCAGAATCCGTTGCAACATTTTCAAAATAAGCCTCAGAACGACTAACTTCTTTTTCGATGATTTGTACAGCCTCTTGCTCCACAAAATAATGAATGACCTCTCTTGAAAAATGCTCTTTCAAATCCGCCAAACGGTACATGGCAGTCTGAGCTTGCAAAACGTCTCGCAAGGCTTGCTTTTTGTTCGCTCGTTGGGGAATGACTAGCTGCTCCAAAATTCCTTGATTAACTTGATACCATTTTTCTGTTTTAATATGCTTTTGATCTATCGCTTGGTATTCTACCTGAATCGCCCCTTGCCGTGTCAAACGCATTACCTTAGCTTGCAGCTCTTTATCAAGCGATAAGAAATGTTGCTGCTCTTCATTGCCAAAAATAAGCAGTCTATCTTGTTCATTCAAAGAAGGTTGCGCATGGAGAATCTTATCATAGCTAGAATTCAAAAATCCCGGCAACATAGCTTTTAAAATTGAAATTTTGTAAGAAAAGACAGATTTTCTCAATTCTTCTGCCAACCACAGTTGCTCCTCATTTAAAACTGGCGTAAAGTCCAAAACCTCTACAATCTCTTTCAATTCTGGTGTCGTTTCTTCTGTCAGCTCTACGACAATCCCTTGAATCAAGCGATTGGCTTTCCCAAAAGGCACATGCACACGCATACCAACTTCTAGCATAGTTGAAAATTCTTTCGGAACCGCATAACTGTAAGGTTTATCGGTCTGCATTAAAGGGACATCCACAATGACTTTTGCAAGTTGCACATTCTCACCACCTCTCATTTCTCAGTAAAAGAAAAAATAAGATTGAGCTGACCCAACCTTAAATCTTTTCACCCTCTTCTTTTTCCTTGGCAATTTGTTCTTTGATTTTACGTTCTTCTTCTTCTCTGCGCAAGCGTTCTTCCTCAGCACGTCGACGAACTGCTTCTCGCTTGCCTTCAGGATCTGGGTGAATCCCGACATTGCCAGATTCGATTTCTTCTAAAGCACGAAGTGTTGATTTGACGGACTTAAACTCTTGAGTCGGAGCTGCTCCTTCTTCCAATTCATGAGCACGTTTTGCTTCAAGAATTACCAAGGAGTATTTTGAAGGCACCTTATCAAGCAAGGTGTCAATTGAAGGTTTTAACATCATAATCTTGTACCTAATTTCTAAATTCTTATCTTACTGAAAGTTGTTCTGACAACATATCTTGATAGTGACCTATAACACGTTCCACGCGGAAATGCTCTGCTTCAATGACGCGCTTGACACGCTCAGCTGCTAAGGGAACTTCATCATTGACAATCGCATAGTCATATTCGCGCATGAGAGCAATTTCTTCTCTTGCTTTGGCAATGCGTTTGGCGATTACTTCGGCACTATCTGTTCCACGTCCCACTAAGCGATCTTGCAATTCTGCCAAATCAGGTGGTGTCAAAAAGATAAAGACAGCATCCGGCACTTTTTTCTTCACCTGAAGCGCCCCTTGAACTTCAATCTCAAGGAAAACATCAATCCCTTTATCTAAAGTTTCATTCACATAGGTCAAAGGAGTTCCATAGTAGTTGCCAACATACTCTGCGTACTCTAACATCTGACCTTGCCGAATCAACTCCTCAAACTCTTCTCGCGTACGGAAAAAATAGTCAATCCCGTCTACTTCACCAGGACGCTGAGCACGAGTTGTCATGGACACAGAGTATTGAAACTGATTGTCTGAGCTTTCAAAAATCTCACGTCGAACCGTTCCCTTCCCCACACCTGAGGGACCAGAAAAAACGATTAACAAGCCACGATCCGCCATCATATCTCCTTCATTGTCTTTCTATCTAGTGTAACAAAAAAGCAGTATTTTTTCAACTGCTTTTTAGCATAGGTAGATGCTTGTTTTTTGAGAAAACAATGCAAGTCACTCTTACTTGCCTAAAATTATACATTAGCTAGATAAACATTCATTCTTAGTAATGTCTATTTGGCATAATCCACAGCACGCATTTCCCGAATGACCGTCACTTTGATATTACCTGGATATTCGAGGTTGTTCTCAATCTTTTCACGCACATCATGAGCCAAAATAGTAATCTTATCGTCTTTGATTTGACCAGGATTGACCATAATCCGAATCTCACGACCCGCTTGTAAAGCAAAACTATTTTTCACACCTTCAAAACTATTGGCAATTTCTTCCAAATCTTGCAGGCGCTTGATATAGCTTTCAAGGGATTCGCTACGAGCACCTGGACGAGCTGCACTAAGTGCATCGGCAGCCGCCACGATAACTGCAATCACACTTTCCGGTTCTACATCACCATGATGACTGGCAATTGTATTGACCACAATTGGATGTTCCTTATACTTACGAGCCAATTCTGTTCCAATTTCCACATGGCTGCCTTCCACTTCACGGTCAATGGCTTTGCCAATATCGTGAAGAAAACCAGCGCGGCGAGCTAAATTAGCATTTTCACCGAGTTCACTTGCAATGACACCAGATAACTTAGCAACTTCAACAGAATGACGCAATACATTTTGTCCATAAGATGTACGGAACTGCAAGCGTCCCATAATCTTCATCAAATCCGGATGTAAGTTTGGTGCACCGATTTCATAAGCCGCTGCTTCACCATACTCACGAATCTTATGATCAATTTCCAGACGATTCTTCTCTACCAATTCTTCAATACGAGCTGGATGGATGCGACCATCTTTCAATAATCCTTCCATTGTCATACGAGCAATCTCACGACGAATTGGATCGAATCCAGATAGGGTCACCACTTCTGGTGTATCATCAATAATGACATCAATACCTGTCAAACTTTCAAAGGTCCGAATATTCCGACCTTCCCGTCCAATAATCCGCCCCTTCATCGTATCATCTGGCAGATGAACAGTTGAATTGGTTTGCTCAGCAACGTAGTCACCTGCAATTCGTTGCATGGCTTGGACTAAAATATCCTTCGCTATTTTATCAGAACGTTCTTTGACATCTTGCTCTGCTTCACGAATCCGTGTCGCAATTTCCTTCGATAACTTATCTTCAGTCTGGGTGAGAATAATATCTCGGGCTTCTGTTTGTGAGAGTGCGGCAACACGTTCTAATTCTGCTTCTTTGTGTTGCTCCAACTCTGTCAGTTTGTTTTCACGCGCCTCAAGGTTTTTTGTTCTGTCAGAAATACTTTGTTCTTTCTGATCGAGTGTTCTTTCTTTGTTGGTCAAATTGTCATCTTTACGATCAAGACTTGTCGCACGTTCTGTCAAACGACTTTCAAGTTGCTTCAATTCTTGACGATCAGATTTAAATTCTGCCTCAACTTCTTCTCGATATTTTCTGGCTTCTTCTTTTGCCTCTAACAGTGCTTCTTTTTTAAGGGATTTACTTTCGCGCTTGACTTCTTTTAATAACAAATCCGCTTCACGCTCAGCTTGTCCACGTAAATTAGTTGCTTCTTGTTCAGCATTTAAAAGAGTAAGTTCCGCAGCTTCTTTCGCTGATTTCATGCGAGCTGTAATACTTACATATCCAATGACTAAACCAATGATGACGGCAAAAACACCTGCAAAAATCATTTCCATGTTTTTACCTCAAATTATTGATATTGAATTGTAAAATTCTTAATTATTTTATCATAAAAATCCATTTTTCACAAACTAAATTCTTATAAATACGTGACGGTTTTCACATTCTTTTTTGCGAATCCTTTTTCCTGACAGGCTTTGTTAAGCAGAAAATTTTTTCTTTGCTAGAGCAAAATATGGTATAATTTATTAAAAATAAAAGGAGTTCTATTTATGGTCAAAGAAGTCATTGTTGAAAGTTTTGAGTTGGATCACACGATTGTCAAAGCCCCCTACGTACGCTTGATTGGCGAAGAGGTGGGACCTAAAGGGGACATCATTTCCAACTTTGATGTTCGTCTGGTACAGCCTAATGAAGATGCCATTCCGACCGCTGGACTTCATACGATTGAACATCTGTTAGCTAAGCTCATTCGTACTCGCATTGATGGTATGATTGATTGCTCACCTTTTGGTTGTCGGACAGGATTTCACATGATTATGTGGGGACGACATAGTACAACCGAAATTGCCAAAGTCATAAAAGCCTCTTTAGAGGAAATTGCTGAAATCACCACTTGGGATGATGTTCCTGGTACGACTATCGAATCTTGTGGCAATTACAAAGATCACAGCCTCTTTTCCGCTAAAGAATGGTGCAAACTAATCTTAGAAAAGGGCATTTCCGATGATGCCTTCGAGCGTCATCTTGTGTAAATTAAAAAATGAGGTCGGGACAAAAGTTCCCAGCCTCATGCATTTTATAGTTTAGCTTGCAAGACGCAGTGGTTGGTTGGATATCCTTATTCCTAATCATACCGGTGATAGCGGCTATCCTAACCAACTGTGCGGAAAGTGGGACGACGAAATCACATTCTTCGAATGATTGATTTCTGTCCCACTCTCGTTTTTTTTATTGACGAATCAAATAATCAAATGCTCCCAAAGCTGCCGTCGCTCCTGAACCCATTGAAATAATGATTTGTTTATAAGCGCTATCTGTACAATCACCTGCTGCAAAAATTCCTGGCACATTTGTTGCACCATGTTTGTCAACAATGATTTCACCACGCTCATTTAAAGCCACTGAGCTATTCTTAAGCCAGTCTGTATTTGGCAAAAGACCGATTTGAACAAAGACACCACTGAGCTCAATTTTATGTTCTTCATTATTCGCACGATCGAGATAAGTAATAGCTTCAACTTGATCGGAACCATGAATTTCTTTTGTTGCTACATTGGTTAGAACCGTCACGTTTTCAAGTTGATGCACGCGGTCTTGCAACACTTGATCAGCTTTCAAAGTTGGTAGAAATTCTAATACATAAACATGCTCTGCCAGACCAGCTAAGTCAATTGCTGCTTCAATTCCAGAATTACCTCCACCGATAACAGCCACTTTTTTACCTGTGAAAATAGGACCGTCACAATGTGGACAATTAGTTACACCTTTGGTTCGGAATTCTTCTTCACCAGGAACATTGACATTTCGCCAGCGAGCACCAACAGAAAGAACTGCCGTTTTCGCTTTCAGAACAGCTCCATTTTCAAGTTCCACTTCAATCAAATCCTTTTTCTCGATGTTTTTAACACGTTGGTTCTTCATGATATCAATTGGATATTTTTTTGCATGTTCTTCTACTTGCGCCATCAGCTTAGGTCCTTCTGTATAAGGAGTACCAATCATATTTTCAATACCAACGGTCTCCATCACCTGTCCACCAAAAGTTTCAACGACCATACCAGTACGAATGCCTTTACGAGCGGCATAAATCGCTGCACTGCTCCCTGCAGGTCCGCCTCCAACAACCAACACATCAAATGGTTCTTTATTGTCAAATTCCTCACTTGAAGCAGGTCCAGAAATCTTATCAAGCAGTTGCTCAATTGTCATACGACCATTCGCAAATTCTTCACCATTTAGGAAAACCGTTGGAACAGCCATGATCTTTTTATCTTCAACTTCTTGTCTAAACATGCCTCCTTCAACCATTGTGTGGCTGATATTAGGATTCAAAATAGCCATCACATTAAGAGCTTGCACAACGTCTGGACAATTATGACAGGTTAAGCTGACATAAGTTTCAAAATGAAGCGGGGATTGGATAGCCTGAATTCGGTTTATAACAGCATCTTCTACTTTGGGTGCGCGACCAGAGACTTGTAGCAAAGCAAGCACAAAAGATGTAAATTCATGTCCCAAGGGAAGTCCTGCAAACTGCACACGCCCTGCTTGACCAACTTGTGTAACAGTAAAACTTGGTTGGCGATTAGTTTCTGTATTTTCCAGTGATAAACGTGGAGACATCGCTACGATTTCCTCTAAAAAAGCTCGTACCTGCTCAGAACGCTCATCTTGACCTAAAGAAGCCTGAAACACAACATCAGATTCTAGAAGCTCCAAATACTGCTTAAGTTGCGCTTTAATTGTTTCATCTAAAGCCATAAGAAGCCTCCTTAAATTTTACCAACTAAATCAAGACTTGGTGTAAGTGTTTCAATTCCTTCTTTCCATTTAGCTGGGCAAACTTCACCTGGATGACTCCGAACATATTGTGCAGCATGGATTTTGTCAATCAAGACAGAAGCATCACGCCCAACACCGTCTGCATTGATTTCAAGCGCTTGTACAACTCCATCTGGGTCAATGATAAAAGTACCACGTTGAGACAATCCACTTTCATCTAACACATCAAAACCAAGTGAAATGGTATGAGATGGATCGCCAATCATAATGTATTCAAGTTTTCCGATGGCATCTGAATGATCATGCCAAGCTTTGTGTGTAAAATGGGTATCTGTTGAAACAGAATATACTTCTACACCTAACTTTTTAAGAGCTGCATACTGCTCTTGCAAATCTTCCAACTCAGTCGGGCAAACAAATGAAAAATCAGCAGGATAGAAGCAAACAACGCTCCAATGACCTTTTAAATCTTCGCTAGAAACTGTGATAAACTTCCCATTTCCAGCATGATAAGCATCTGCTGTAAACTCGACAATTTCTTTATCAATAAGTGACATAAGGATTACCTCCAAAAATAGTTTAATTATAAAATAAAAACCTTATACGTTTTATTATAGCGTATAAGGTTTTTAGAGTCTAATAATTTGCTTGAAAACGTTTCCTAATAATCCAAAGCATCTGCATAACCCGCGCCATTTCCTACAAAATAGCCAGTTTTGCAGTTGATACTAAAGAGATACGTGCCATCTGTTCTAAATAGATTGTAATAACCATTTCCATTGATAATATTCACACGTTCAAGAATATAATCATCTCCCGTGAAATATCCACGTTCCCGTGAAGTTGCTAAGATTTTCTCTAACACACCAGGATTGAAATTCCAAGCTGGATTATTACTGTCGTTAATTTTAGTTTGGTCGTATGGTACTCGGCTCAACTGACGCTGTAAATTCGTGCCTAACGCTGGTGCTGCTGGAGCAGTTGCTTGCGCTGGTACAGAAGCTGGTTGTTCTGCTACAGGTGCTTGAGCGAAGCTTTGTGACGGTGCAGCTGCAACCTCAGATTGAGGAGCAGAGGTTTGTTGACTCTTTCCTAAGCTAATAGCAGATTTCAACACCTTATCCAAGTCGGTATTTCCAGTTGTAACATCTGTAAATTTAGCATCAGCCTTAATCTTTGCTTTAGTATCTAAAACACCATCTGTAATAGCTGATGAAGTGAATTGTGCATTCACATTTTGAACAGCCTCAACTTGTTTGACCAAGCTATCGTATTTTGCTTTGGCAACATTGTACTCGTTAGTGTTTTTTAATTTTTCCAATGCTGCTTTTAGTTTGTTTAAGTTTCCGAAACTGCTGTTTTTCAAAACCAATTTATTGGCATCTGTAAAGAATGAATCATAAAGGCTATTGAAAGCTTTCAAATCCTTATTTTCAGAGCTAGAAGCGGTAGAAGATTTACTTGTTTGGCTCGTTGAAGTTGTAGTTGTTTTCGCTTGCTTTTTGTTCAAAGACAGATAAGCTGTTCCGCCGATTAAAGCCAGTACAATAACACTTACTGCTGAATACACGACTTTTTTATTTTTATAAAATGGAACTTTCTCCGTTTCCATTTCTTCATCCAACGCTGTAAAAGTCGGATAGCTTTCCATTGACTCAGTTGAACTCACAGGAATATCATCCATTTCAGGCTGAATTGGTTCCATTATTTTTGTCTCAGCCCCTAGCTCCTCTGAAGTTTGTGTACTGTTTTCTTCCGAAGTTTCTTGTGGTTCCGCTTCGCTGGCTGCAAGTGCAGCTACTGTTTCATCAAAGGCAGACTCCTCAGACGCCACCTCTGCAGATTCTAGAATTTTTTCCTCTTGAACCTCCTCGTGCATCTCTTGGATAAATTCTGCCAAGTCTAATTGGCTCAGTTGTTTTTGATCTTCTGCTTCAGGCATTTCTTCTGCGGATTGAGCCGAAAATTTTCCAGCTTCAATTTCTTGACGATGCTGTTTGATGTATTTATCCAGTACATTGTCCTCTTCCGTCACTCCTGCTTCAAGTTCTTCACTTTTTCGAGCAGCCTGACCAATCGTCATTTCTTTAGCTGTTTCAAAATCAAGAATTGATTCTTTTTCTTCTTGTTCTGGCAAATGTTTTTCGTCTTTACTCACGGCAAATCCTTTCTAATCTATTTGGCGTTTGACTCTCTGACCAAAATATTGGTACAAATCAACTTTTAAAGTCCCGTTATAGAGTTTGCGTTTTTTATCGGCTTGACTACCAAATTTTGCTTCAAATGCTTCATCACTCGTCAAGATAAACTTACTCCACGTCTTTAGTGGCGCAAAAGTCTGCCCCATTTCTTGATAAAGCTTGGTTACAGCATCATCATCCAGCAACCTCTCTCCATAAGGGGGATTGGAAACAATGACACCATTTATCTTGTCTGTATGCAAATCTTGCAAGCGCATTTGCTTGAAAACAATCTGCTCAGAAACACCTGCTTCTTCGGCATTTCGTTTAGCAATCTCCACCATCCGTGCATCAATATCAGTCCCTAAAATATCAAGCTGAATGTCTTGCTTAATCTGTCCTAAAGCTCTAGCGCGAACATGCCTAATCAAGTCTGAGTCAACCCAATTCCACTCTTCAAACGCAAAATGGCGATGAAGCCCCGGTGCTATATTCATGCCAATCATAGCTGCTTCAATACAGAAAGTTCCTGAACCACAGGTTGGATCAATCAAAGGCTTATCTGGATACCAATTGGACAAGAGCAAAATCGCAGCCGTCATATTTTCTTTAATCGGTGCGCCACCTTTTTCAGCCCGATAGCCACGTTTAAAGAGACTAGAGCCTGTCGTATCGATTAAAACAGTTGCCACGTCTTTCAAAATAGAAACTTCAATCTTGAACTCAGCTCCATTTTCCATTAGGGGAACACCCTCTGGTCGAGCATAGTGCTTTTGCAACTTTTTGACTACTGCTTTTTTAGAAATAGCTTGCACACTTGGTTCATTGTGAAGTTTTGATTTGACACATTTTGCCTTGGCAATTGGAAATTTTGCTCCAAGCGGTAAATAGTTTTCCCAATCCAAAGCAAAAACACTCTGGAATAATTCCTCAAAGGTCTTAGCCGGAAAACTGCCAACAACAATCTTAATGCGGTCTGCTGCACGCAACCAGAGATTAGTTTCAATAATGGTTTCAACAGTTCCGTCAAAACGCACGCGCCCATTTTCCACTTGACATTCTAAGCCAAGATTTCTGATTTCACGACCAACCACAGCCTCTAAACCAGCCGCAGCAGTCGCAATCAACTTAAATTTTGTTTTCATTCGTCCTCTCAAAATAAAAGCTAGCATAATACGCTAGCTAAACCTATATGCAACTTTCTATAAGCCATGTTTTGTTCCAGAAATAACTAGGTATCATTTCCTTCGATAATCATCTGTCTACTGTTTCCAGTCAGAATGCTGCGTTCGTTTCCACGCATTCCGTGCCCCGACCAAAGTTTGGGTTGCTAGCTTGAGGGGTTTACCGCGTTCCACTTCTTGTGTTTCCACAAAAACTACGTCACTGTGGCACTTTCAGGACTATTCCAGCATATCCAGAGACGTAGCTGTTTCGTCCGCCGTAACGATTTCTCGTCCCTAGGCTTATTGTTTCACCTAGCACAAACACTACGGGCATCACAGCCCGTGCTAGCATGGACTTTCCTCATGAAAAGACGACTCTTCACGCGATTATCCAAAAATTGCACATTACTTATTAAATTTCGTTATTTAAGATTTGCTTGCCGAATACTTCTTTTTCCAAACGATTTAAGCGTTTTAAAATATCAAAATTTGTCAGCGTAGCAGATGCCACTTGAGGGGTTTCCATGATAGATTGCGTCAAAGGTGAAGTTGCCGCCTCATTTGACTTTTTAGCGAGTTCTGCTTTCAAACGAGCATTTTCTTCACGCAGTTCCTTTACCAAAGCAGCATACGTTTCGTAATCTTTAATGACATCATCTAAAAATTCGTCCACTTCAACCTTACTATATCCACGGACGCCAACTTTAAAATCTTGATCAAAAATATCTTTCGGTGTGTAAATAATACTAGCCATTTCTCTCTCCATTCTCGTTCATTACTTTAATTATATAAAAAATGAACCGCAAAAATCAAGGTTAAACATCTAATTTTCGGAAAAATTTTCTGCGACCTCATTCAAGTCATCAAATGTTAATTGTTTGATAAAATATTGTTCTTGTTTCTTCATCATTTGGTAAAGATGTTTTAAATTTGTTTCATTTTCTTCATCGTAAAAAATATAAGCCCCGTCTGTATTACTGAGCAAAAAGTGATTGTAATCACGAAATTGGATGGGATTTTCATAATGAGGATAGGCGTATTTAACAAAATCCACCTGTTTAAAACGACTTAATTTTTCCTGATTGGCTTCATTCCAGTTTCCACCTTGATTCTCAAAAGTAAAAATCGTCGCAATTTGAAAATCGTAATCTTGCTGCAATTCTTTTGCAACCTCTAGTGCCCAAACTTCAAAACCTAAGTTCCCAGTAAAAATCAGCCACTCCGCACCTTCTTCCAATAAACGCGTCAAATCTCGCTGAATGGCTTTTTTAATAATCTTGATTCGAGGGTCTTTGTCATTAAAAATTCCCAAATCAAAATTCCGATAACCTACTATTAATACGCTAACCACTTAAATTATCCCTTTATTTCCTTTTTTATGTTATAATAGAGTGATGTTATTGTACCAATAAGGAGATATATGGTCAACTATCCACATAAAGTTTCCTCTCGAAATCCATTAAGACTTCCCAAAAAGAAGTCCGTTGACTTTGCGAATCGGGGAATGTCGTTTGAAAAAATGATCAATGAAACGAATGATTATTATCTTAGTCACGATTTAGCGGTCATTCACAAGAAACCAACCCCTATTCAGATTGTAAAAGTGGATTATCCCAGACGTAGTCGGGCAAAAATTGTTGAAGCCTACTTTCGACAAGCCTCTACAACAGACTATTCTGGTGTCTATCAAGGACATTATATAGATTTTGAAGCAAAAGAAACACATCAAAAGGCTTCCATGCCGATGAAAAATTTTCATGCTCATCAAATCAAGCACATGGAACAAGTCGTCAAACAAGGAGGAATTTGTTTCGTTTTATTGCACTTTTCAGCCTTAAAATCGACATATCTGCTTCCTGCTCCTTATTTAATTAACTTTTTCAAGATTGACAAAGGGAAAAAGTCCATGCCGCTTGACTACATTCAAAAGCATGGATATTCTATCTCACAGAATGGTCTTCCTAGCATTCCCTATCTTGAAATCATTCAACAAAATTTACTAGGTGGTAAAATAAATGAATAAGCAATCTTTACTGACAGCTGCAAAATATGTAGCTATCGGTCTCATTACATTATTTATGCTTGGAGTTGTAGCTGGTGGAGGAATTCTTCTCTATCAAGTTCACAAGGCACCTGCCTTGTCAGAAAAGAAACTAGTCGCCACAACTTCCAGTAAAATCTATGATAGTGAAAACAATCTTATTGCTGACTTAGGTTCTGAAAAAAGGGTCAATGCGGCAACAAGTGATATTCCAACTGACTTAGTACGAGCTATCGTTGCAATTGAAGACCACCGTTTCTTCAATCATCGCGGCGTGGACTCTGTTCGTATTTTTGGTGCTTTCTTGAATAATCTGCGCAGAGGAAATCGACAAGGAGGGTCAACGTTGACGCAACAGTTGATTAAACTGACCTACTTCTCCACTTCAAGTGCCGACCAAACACTATCACGGAAAATTCAAGAAGCCTGGTTAGCAGTTCAATTAGAGCGGAAAGCCACTAAGCAAGAAATTATCACGTATTATGTAAACAAGGTCTACATGTCAAATGGTAACTACGGTATGCAAACAGCTGCTAAAAGTTATTACGGCAAAGATTTGAAAGATTTGAGCTTAGCTCAAACTGCTTTATTGGCGGGGATGCCTCAGGCACCAAACCAATACGACCCTTATACAAAACCAGAAGCTGCTAAAAATCGTCGCAATCTTGTATTGTCAGAAATGTATAAACTCAAATACATCTCTGCTGAGCAATATGAAAAAGCAGTCAATACACCCGTCACAGATGGTCTGCAAAGCTTAAAAAATTCAGCTTCTTATCCTGCTTACATGGATAACTACTTAAAGCAAGTTATTGAGCAAGTCCAAGAAGAAACGGGTTATAACTTGCTGACGACAGGAATGGAAGTCTATACAAACGTAAACAGAGCAGCTCAAGAGCGCCTTTGGAATATTTATAATAGCAATGAATATGTTGCTTATCCAGATGATGAACTACAAGTAGCTTCTACCATTATAGATGCTACAACTGGTAAGGTAATTGCTCAACTAGGAGCCCGAAATCAAGCTTCAAATGTTTCTTTTGGTACTAACCAAGCAGTTGAAACCAATCGCGACTGGGGATCAACCATGAAACCGATCACGGATTACGCTCCAGCCATTGAAAATGGCATTTACACTTCTACGGCTGCTTATATTAGTGATGCTCCTTATAATTATCCTGGAACAACTACTCCAGTCTACAACTGGGATATGCGCTATTTTGGAAACATCACCATTCAGTATGCACTTCAAGAGTCTCGGAACGTTCCAGCTGTCAAGACGTTAGAAGCTGTCGGACTCAGCAAGTCTAAGAAATTCCTAAGCGGACTGGGCATTAATTATCCAGATATGGTATATGCAAATGCCATTTCAAGTAACACGACAAAATCCGATCGAAAATATGGTGCCAGCAGTGAAAAAATGGCTGCTGCCTATGCTGCTTTTGCAAATGGTGGAACTTATTACAAACCACAATATGTCAGCCGTGTTGTCTTTAGCGATGGAACCTCAAAAGATTTCTCTAATCAAGGTACAACCGCAATGAAAGAAACAACAGCTTACATGATGACAAATATGCTGAAAACAGTTCTTACATCTGGTACTGGGACCAATGCAGCTATATCTGGTGTCTATCAAGCTGGTAAAACAGGAACTTCCAACTATTCCGATGATGAATTGGCGAAACTAACGAAGCCTTATGGTGGCTCTAGTGTTGTGACTCCTGATGAACTCTTTGTTGGTTATACGCAGAAATATTCAATGGCGGTATGGACAGGTTACACTAATCGTCTTACTCCTGTTCTGGATGACGGTGTGAAAGTTGCAACAGATGTTTACCGTGCGATGATGTCTTACTTGTCTGAAAGTGGGACAGAAGACTGGGAAATGCCTAGCGGCCTTTATCGTAGCGGAAATTATGTCTTTTTAGCCAATGCAACTAATAGATATCAACAAAATTATTATAATTCTACTTCAAGTTCTATCTTAGAAGAATCGTCTACATCTTCAAATAGTCAAGAAAGCTCTACTCAAGAGTCATCAAGTAGTTCTTCATCAAGCAGTTCTTCATCAAGTACGGAACCCAGTGCTTCCACATCTACAAATTCTCCTAATAACAGTAGAAATTCGGAAACTCCTCCCGCACGAAATCGATAATGAAGAAGTTTCTGAAAGCCAAGCCGTTTAGAAGTTAACACCTTCAAATCAGAGTTTTGTAAAAATTAAAAAACACGAACAATCTTATAGCCAGTTATTTACTGGTCTTGATTGCTCGTGTTTTTAATATTTCATTCTCTTGCAGAGTCTTTTGAAGCAAGATTAAAAGTTTTATCTCGCTTCTTTTTAATTCTTATTATTTGCTAGCCAAAGCTCCCATTGGATCCCACGGAGCAAGTACTTTTGGTTCTGCTTCATAAGCAGCTAATTCTTCAGCCGTTAAAAATTCTTTGCGGACAACGATTTGATAAGTGTATTCGTCCATCCAGTCATCACTGGCAACAAAATAACCTTTGTCTCCAACTTTATCTCCCCAAGAATTTTCCACTTTCCATTTTGTTGATTTTCCATTTTCATCCAAATCAACACCCGTCAAGACCATAGCATGGGTCATGAGACTTTCGCTGTAATCCAAACGTCCCGCTTTATCTTGTGTCAATTCAATATCCATGCTTGATGTGAAATCGTACATATCGTTAACCATAACGCCTGCTTTGCGGTTGCTAGATTGACCGACATCAGAACCAAACCAAACAGTTTCTCCAGCCTGCATTTGAGCAATAGCCAGCTCTTTCAAACGCTCCATATTAACATTCAAATAACGGACATCGCGCGCTCCTACGACATTTCCTAACATCTCAACAGTGTAAGATTTACCGTACGGTTTGTCAGTTGTAGGAGCATTGATGATTGAAACGTAATCATCTAATTGAAGATCCACGTATTTTTTGTAAAATGCTTGTGGTGTTAAGCCATTTTCACTGTGGAAATTGTTGTCTTTATCACGATAAGCAAAATCAAAAGTACGAGGTGGAAGTCCAAGTGACATTGCTAAGAAATTAAAGATTTCTTGCAAAAGCTCTTCTTTCTTAGCTTGGACAGCTACTGTGTCTGCTCCACTAGTAACCAAGTCACGCAAGATTTGTGCATCTTGACGGAGTAATTTATTGAGATATTGGTTGAGCTCACGACTATTGCTAGATGAAATGGATTCTGGGTAAACTGATTTTGGAACAACTCCATATTTTTCAAAAAGTGCCACAACCATATCCCATTGTCCGCCGTCTTGTTGAGGCGTATCTAAGAGGAATTTCACTTTGCGGCTAGTTAAGTCTTGGTCAGCTGTTGCTAAGACTTGCTCTAAGAACCAGTTGGATTTTTCATATTTATCCCAAAAGAATGTATGTGCTTGCGACAATTCAAATTCTTCCAATTGAAAGCCTGCAATCATTTTATGACGGAAAGTATTGAGTGCTGCAAACATCCAGCAACGTCCAGATGCTTTTTGATTGCTGACTTTATCTTTGGTTAAGTCAATAGAAAACACAGGATTGTTTTCAATCGCACTGCTGCGCTTTTCAAGCGATGTTAATAAACCATTGTGGCTAACTGCATTTTCAATTGCAGCATACTTAGCAGTTGCTTCATAATTTGCATATAATTTATCTGTAAATTGTTGATCTATAGAATTCATAGATGCCTCCTTCTAATTCTAAACACTATTATAGCTTATTTTCAAAATTCTTCAAACAAAAAGTTAGGCGCACCTAACTTTTTGTTATACAACTAATTTTAGTAGTCTTCGTATTCTAAAAAACGTGAGTCAGAACAATTCTCCTGCTTATTTCCAAAAATCATCGAAGATTGTAATCGGCAAATGGCGTTTATGCTCCCCTTTATGCCACCAAGATTCAATCCTTGCTTTTGTTTGGTCAGAAATGGTCTTACCTTCCAAATAGTCATCAATTTCGTTATAAGTGACACCGAGAGCGACTTCATCTGCAATGCCTGGCTTTTCTTCTTCCAGATCCGCAGTCGGTACTTTCTCATAGAGGGCAGGATCAGCGCCCAAGGCAGCCAACAGTTGCTTACCTTGCCGTTTATTGAGACGATAAAGGGGCAGAATGTCTGCACCACCATCACCAAATTTCGTAAAGAATCCTGTGACGTTTTCTGCGGCATGATCCGTTCCAACCACTGCTCCTTTATAAGAGCCCGCTAAAGCGTATTGCGCAATCATGCGACTACGAGCTTTAATATTGCCTTTATTGAAGTCTGAGACAATTGCTCCTGTAGCCTCAACCGCTTTTGTCATAGCGTCTGCACTTTCTTTGATGTTAACTACAAGGCTGACATCTGGTTGGATAAAAGCGAGCGCTCTTTGGGCATCAGCTTCGTCAGCCTGCACTCCATATGGTAAACGTACTGCGATAAATTGATAGCTAGCATCGCCAGTCTCAGCTCGCATTTCCTCTATTGCTAATTGCGCCAAACGTCCTGCTAAAGTGGAATCTTGTCCGCCCGAAATTCCCAAAACATAGGTTTTCAAAAAGGAATGTTTTTTTAAATAATCCTTTAAAAAATCAATGGATTTACGGATTTCTTCTTGTGGATCAATGACAGGTTTCACACCTAATTGCTGAACAATCGTTTCCTGTAAGGTCATTTTGTTTCTCCCATTTGGCTTGCTTTTTTGCGCATTTGATCAATCAAATCCACCTTATCTTGCCATACATCACGTGCCAAATCCACAGGATAATCTTGTGGATTGAGGACACGTTTGTATTCGTCCCACAACTTGTCAAATTCCTTGCGAGCATATTGTTGGATTTCTGTTAAGGTTGGCAATTCATAGACAAGTTGGCCTTGTTTAAAGATATCAACCAAAAGAGGCACTGCATCAAAATTTGTCACTGTTTTATTGATATAAGTGTAAGTTGGGTGGAACATTTCTAACTCGGCAATAGCATTTACATCTACGCCGTCATAAGTAATATAGTCTCCTTCTGACTTGCCCTTTGCACGGCTAGTAATCCGCCAAACTTGTTTTTTACCCGGTGTTGATACTTTTTCCACATTATTAGAGAGCTTAATCGTATTACGCAAATTACCATGTTCATCTTCAATAGCCACAATCTTATAAACGGCTCCCAGTGCTGGTTGGTCATAAGCCGTGATGAGCTTAGTTCCAACGCCCCACACATCAATCTTTGCCTTTTGCATTTTTAAGTTGAGGATTGTATTTTCATCCAAGTCGTTAGAAGCGTAGATTTTGGCATTTGGAAAACCAGCTTCATCCAGTTGCTGCCGGACTTTTTTAGAAATATAAGCCAAGTCACCTGAATCAATCCGCACTCCAAGGAAATTGATTTTATCCCCCATTTCACGCGCTACTTGAATCGCTGCAGGAACACCGAGGCGGAATGTATCATAGGTATCCACCAAGAAAACACAGTCATGGTGCGTTTCAGCATACGCCTTAAAAGCTTCATAGTCATTTCCATAGACTTGGACGAGAGCATGAGCATGCGTTCCTAAGACTGGAATATCAAAGAGCTTTCCAGCACGAACATTACTGGTTCCATTTGCTCCACCAATCACTGCCGCACGAGTTCCCCAGATAGCCGCATCCATTTCCTGTGCTCGGCGTGTACCAAATTCCATTAAAGGCTCATCTTCGATGACTGAGCGAATCCGAGCTGCTTTTGTCGCTACCAAGGTTTGATAGTTGACAATGTTTAATAAGGCAGTTTCCACTAATTGACATTGAGCAAGAGGACCTTCTACTTGAACAATGGGTTCATTGGCAAAGACCAAATCTCCCTCTTGTGCAGACCGCACTGTTAATTCCAATTTCAAATTTGCCAAATAGTCTAAAAATTCTTCATCATAGCCAAGAGAACGAAGATAGGCAATATCACTATCTGAAAATGTCAAATGATTTAAATAATGAACCATCCGCTCCAAGCCAGCAAAAACAGCATAGCCACTATGAAAGGGCTCTTTCCGAAAATAAACTTCAAAAACAGCACGTTTATTATGAATATTTCTTCTAAAATAAACTTGCATCATGTTAATTTGATACAAATCCGTATGCAAGGTTAAACTATCATCTGGATACATAACGACTCCTTGTAAGATGTATTTTCACTTATTATACCACAAATCAAAAGAACAAGAGGAATTCTTGTCCAACTTTAGGTGTTTAAACAGCTATTCTAAGTTTTCTGTTGTATTGCGCTGTTTAAATTTTCAGTTTTAAAACATCTTAAAAACCAAGGTGCATTTGGAACAACTTTAAAAAAGTCGCAAATTTATCCTTGGTTTTATTATATTATTATTTATCTTTAAATTTCAATTGGCTATAAATACCAAATACAAGTATCCAAATAGCTGAACCGATTGCTCCTACAACGGTTGATTTTTGTAAAAAGAGGGTTATAAATACAAAGGCAAAGAAGAGCAAAGTAAGAGGATTGAGAAACTTATAGGCTGGCATTAGATAGCCATCTGCCATAAATTCTTTTGATTTTCTGTATTTCAGGTGAGCAATCATAGTGAGTGCATAGATAGCAATATAAACTCCTGATGAAGAAGCAGTAATCAAAGCAAAGGAGTCTGATACTCCTGGTAACACCTGAATAAAAGCAGCTAATGCAATCACTACCGCTGAGGTCAAAATAGCGTTTTGCGGAACATTTTGTCTGGATAATTTCCCAGCACCGATTCCATTCAAAAAGCGATTAGGTGAATCATGTGCAATTTGATACAAATGACGCCCAGTCGAATACAAGGTAGAGTTCAAAGCTGAAGCAGCTGAAGTCAATACGACAAAGTTAATCAAAGCTGCAGCCCATTTAAGGCCTGCCAACTTGAAAACAATCACAAAGGGGGAATCTGTGGTTGCTAAATCCCGCCAAGGGATAATCGCCATAATTGCAAGCAAAGAGCCACCGTAGAAAAGAACGATCCGCAAGGGGATTTCTTTAATAGCCTTTGGCAATACCTGCCGAGGATTTGCCGTTTCAGACGTTGTGATTCCAATAAATTCAATAGCTTGATAAGCAAAGAAGACCATTTGAAAGCCCATGACAAAACTCATAAAACCATTAGGAAATAATTGGAAATTTTGACTGATATTGCTGATGCTGGCTACACCATTGGGCGTTTTAAAGCCTGTCAACACCATAAAAATCGCTGTCACAATCAAAGCAATAATCGCTACAATCTTGACCATGGCAAACCAAAATTCAACTTCACCAAAAACTCGGACTGCAATCAGATTGACCATACTCAAAACAGCAAGGAAGACGATTTGAATCAGCCATGCCGGCCAAGTCGGAAACCAAAATTGGACATATTGTGCAACTGCCGTGATTTCTGCCATACCGATAAAAATGAGAGAAATCCAATAGGACCAACCGGAAAAATAGCCCCAGCCATTCCCAAGATACTTGGTAATGAAGTTGATAAATGTGTGCTGGTCTGGATCATAATACAACATCTCTCCAATCGCCCGCATCATCAAATACATAAAGACGCCGGTCAACATGTAAATGAGGATAATAGATGGCCCTGTCAAACTAATCGAACGTCCTGCTCCCAAAAAGAGCCCCGTTCCAATTGTCCCAGCAATAGCAATGATTTGGACATGACGATTTTTTAAGCCACGTTCCATTTTATTCTTATTATTTTCAGAATTCTTTTCACTCATACGAAGCCTCCTTTTCACATGAACTTTTCCATTGTACCACAATTCTGATAATTTCACTAGTCATTTATGAGGGCACGAGAATTGAACAAATCAAAAGAACCTTTTCCTTTCCTAATTCTCCAATGCATCACTGTATTTTTATTAAACAAAAAGAAGCTGGGATGAAAGTCTCCAGCTCCAATGTATATAGTACAATAAACCAGCGACGCAATAGCTGATTGCTCAAAGCACGTCTTTGAGGTGGCAAATAGGACTTGCGAAGCAAGTTCGAAAGAATGCCTTTGTCAAATACTTCGTTTTTTATCCACAACCTAAACAGTCTGAGAGACTACTGAGAAGCCTTGCGTGGCTGAGACTATGAATTAAAAATTTTCAAGACGATTTTGGTCTTTCGCTCTAAAAATTCTCTGTGATATACTTGTAGACTTCTTGCCCTGCGACTGCCCCGTCACCAACAGCTGTCGTTACTTGGCGAAGGTCTTTTTCGCGAGCATCTCCAATAGCATAGATGCCAGAAATAGCCGTTTCCATATGATTATCGGTTACAATCCAGCCTGCTTCATTGGTAATGCCCAAATATTTGGCAAACTCACTAACTGGGTCTAAACCAACATAAATAAAGACACCGCCAAATTTACGCTCCGACACTTCACCTGTTTTGACATTCTCTACCACAATGCTGCTAACGCGGTTGTCACCTTTGATTTCTTTTACCACTGAGTCCCAGATAAAATGAATCTTTTCATTGGCAAATGCACGTTCTTGCAGTAACTTTTGGGCTCGCAATTCATCACGCCGATGAACAATGGTCACCGTTTTTGCAAAACGAGTCAAAAAGATCGCTTCTTCTACCGCAGAGTCGCCTCCACCCACGACAAGTAGGTCTTCATCTCGGAAAAAGGCGCCGTCACAGACTGCACAATAAGAAACCCCACGGCTGTTTAATTCTTCTTCACCAGGTACTCCTAGATGACGGTGAAAGGCACCAGTCGCAATAATAAGTGTCTTCGTTTCAAAAACCTCATCTTCTGTAAAGACTTTTTTTATTGCTCCTTGATCTTCGATTTTTTCAACAGAGCCAAACAAATGCTCCACTCCCAAATTTTCGAGCGGTTCAAACATTTTTTCGGCTAGCTCTGGACCACTGATATTAGCATAACCGGGATAATTTTCAATATCTGAGGTATTGTTCATTTGGCCACCGGGGATGCCTCTTTCTAAAAGACCAACTTTGAGATTACTTCTAGCAGCATAAAGCGCAGCTGTCATGCCTGCTGGTCCAGCTCCAATAATAATTGTGTCGTACATAAAATTTACTTCCTTTATTGTAATCACTGTTATTCTAACGTTATTAAGCTCTTTTTTCAAACATTATGCTCTGAGGATAAGCAGAATCCCCATCATTGCAAAGGATAAAATCGGAATCGTCATCACTGCAATCAATAGCATATCATACAGATGAGCTTGTCGCTCTTTGATTGTTTTATCAACACGTCGAACAGCACGAAGCCCAATCCATAATCCGAGAAAACTCCCCACCAATAGCGCCGTAATCAGTAAACTCTCTAGATAGAGTAAAAAAACTTGAGACAGCATAGCCACTCCCCTATTTCATAACTTTATAATTGAAGGCATTCAAAACAAATGCCGCAAACTTGAAAATAAACCCAGCTAGCAAGGCCAACTGGGCTTCTTTTTCTATTATATCAAATATATGTCCGTTTGTAACTGGCAAAAAATTCTTTTGTGCGTTCTTCTTTAGGGCGGTTCATTATTTCATCAGGAGTGCCTGTTTCGATAATGTGTCCCTTATCCAAAAACAGCACTTTATCTGCCACTTGCGAAACAAAAGACATGTCATGGCTGACTAAAATCATGGTCTGACCAGCCTTGGCTGCATCTGCAATGGATTTTTCAACTTCCCCTACCAATTCAGGATCAAGTGCTGATGTTGGCTCGTCTAAAAGCAGAACATCTGGCTTCATCGCAAGCGCACGCGCCAAAGCAACACGCTGTTTTTGTCCACCTGACAAATGACGCGGATAGTGATTTTCACGGTCTGACAGACCAACTTTTGCCAATTCTTCTTTGGCAAGACTCGTTGCTTCTTGGTCTGAGAATTTTTTTACAATCAATAAACCTTCTTTGACATTGTCCAAAGCCGTTCGGCGCTCAAAGAGATTAAACTGCTGAAACACCATAGCTAACTTTCGTCGCAAGGTTAGGATTTCTTCCTTGCTAATCTTAGAAAAATCGACAGTAAAATCATCAATGGCAATCGTGCCGCTGTCCGGCTGTTCCAGATAATTCAAGCTGCGTAAGAAAGTAGATTTTCCCGCACCAGATGAGCCAATTAAAGCAACTACTTCTCCTTTTTGAATCTCTAAACTAAGATTGTTTAAAACCATTTGTCCAGAAAAGGATTTGCTGAGATTTGAAATACGAATCATTATCGAACATCTCCTTTCGCCTGTATTTGTGGATTGAGATTATCAGGCACTTCAATCGCCATTCTCTTTTCGATAAACCGCCCAAGTGCTTCAATCACAATATTCACGCCCCAATAGACAAGAGCAACTGAGATAAAGCGCTCAAAGTAACGGTAATCTGCACCACCCAAAATCTGCGCTTGAGCAAAAATCTCAACAACTCCTGCACTAAAAGCCAGAGAAGTTCCCTTGGTCAAGCCAATCAAAGAGTTAATCAAGGTCGGTGTGGCAACCACAGCTGCATTGGGGATAATAACACGGCGGTAAACCTGTCCGTTTGTCATTCCCAAACTACGAGCTGCTTCAATTTCTCCAGCATCAACAGACAAAATCGCCGCTCGAATGGTTTCACTAGCGTAAGCCGCTTCATTAAAAGCAAAAGCTACAATGGCAAATAGATAGGCTGGAATAGCATTGATATTCAGGCCCGTTCCAAATCGCAAGTTGATGGCCTTCAGAAGCAAAGGAATCCCATAATAAGTCAGCATGAGCTGAACAAGCACTGGTGTCCCTCGCAAGAAACTAACGAAAAAAGCCTGCAAAGGATACAAAACTTTCACACGGTTGATTTTGACAATAGCAAAAATAAGAGCCAAAATCAAGCCAAAAAAAGCTCCTCCCAAAGTCAATAGCAAAGTTGTCGGTAATTTTTCAATAATTCTGGGTAGTCCGTCAAACACAGATCGCCAGCTAAAAAGCTGTCCGTCTGGAATCTTCTGAACCAATTCTTGATACCAATTAGAGGCTAAAATCACTGTTGTAACAATCATAGTAACTTCCCTTTCTCGATAATGTCTAATTCTATCACAATTTTTTTATTTTACCAATTATTTGCTACGATAAAAATAGACTAGCAAGACTAGTCTATCACATTCATTCTCTAAAGAATAATTGTTTTTATTTATGGGAGTGATAAAGAAATTTTAAGACTAAAACTGTTGACGTTTGGCTTTTCTTTCTGCACGACCGCGTGCTCGATTTTCAGCTCGCTTCGTTTTTCGACGTTTTTCATTGACAGCCCACTGGATTTTCTTCTTATAGCCCGGTTTGATTTTCTTCTTTTTCTTTTTAACCAGACCAATCATTTCCGTATCCAATTTTTCCTGCGTTTTTTCACGATTGGCACGACGATCGCGGTCATAGGTATCTTGAAATTCTCCGTTTTTAATCATCTTGGGAATGAAGTGAATGCCCAATTTTTCTAGCTCACGAATATCTGAATCATCGCTCGGTTGATAAAGTGTAATGGCTGTTCCCGGTAGACCATTTCTGCCAGTTCGTCCCACTCGGTGAACGAAGAAGGACAAATCTTGCGGAATCGCATCATTGATGACATGACTAACGCCTTCAATATCAATTCCCCGCGCAGCTAAATCTGTCGCAACAATGTATTCAAAATCTAGGTTCTTCACCTGATTCATAATCCGTTTTCGCTCCCGCGGTGCAATATCCCCATGAATCTTTGCCACTTTGAGACCTTGCGCTGTCAGATAGCTATGCAATTCATCCGCTCGTGTCTTAGTATTGACAAAAATCATAGCTAGATAAGGCTGTAGGAGTTGTGTGATTTTATAAATTTGCGCATTCTTATCACGTCCTTTTGTTGAAATCAGCCAATTTTCAATAGTATCTGAAATAACCGTTTTGATTTTGATTTGCTCAATGACCGGGTTGGATAGATATTTTTTTAAAAATGGCTGCAATTTTTGCGGAATGGTCGCAGAAAAGACTAGAAATTGCAAATCCTTCGGCAAACTGGATGCAATCTTATCCACCGTCATTAAAAATCCCATATCAAGTGTCATATCAGCTTCGTCAACGACAAAAGTATGCGCCTTATGAATGACTAAGTCACCAGATTCAACCAAATCATAAATACGTCCCGGCGTACCAATGACAATGTGCGGCTGACTGGAACTCAATTTCCCAATCTGACGATTTTTATCAGTTCCACCAACGTAATGAGCCACTCGGATTTCTTTATCAGAAAAAGCAGCAATTTGACGCGCAGCCTGATAAATCTGCCTAGCCAGCTCACGACTAGGGGCGGTAATGACAACCTGAACACTATCTGCATCTTCATTCAGCTTTTGAAAAATCGGCAGTAAGAAAGTGTGGGTTTTCCCTGAACCTGTTTTGGACTCTCCCACCAAGTCACGACCAGCAAGCACAACCGGAATGAGTTTTTCCTGGACTTCTGTCGCCTCAACAAAGTTCAAATCCTTGAGTGCCTCTTGGATATAATCTTTAAACTTAAATTCTGTAAATTTCATGTTTTCCTCTATTCGTCTCTTATCCTATCTATTATACCAGAACTTGCTTTAAAAATAAAAATGAATCATGTTTTTCTCTTCTTATTTCCTCCCTTTTCTATGAAGCTCTCCTTATTTTATGATACAATAATAATAAGTTTACAAAAAAGGGATGACCATGAAAAAATTTATTATTACTCTTGTAACGACTCTCTTGATCTTCCTAGCTCCTACAGCTTTAGCGGACAACTTTGAAGTAGGTGCTAAGCATGCTATCGCAGTTGACGTTGCAACCGGAAAAATTTTGTATGAAAAAGATGCTAATCAGCCAGTTGAAATTGCTTCTATTACTAAACTACTAACAGCCTATTTAGTCTATGAAGCGATTCATCAAGGAAAATTCACTTTACAAACTTCAGTAGATATTTCTGACTACCCTTATCAACTAACCGTTAATCCAGATGCCAGTAACGTTCCTTTGGAAGCTAGAAAATATACTGTCGAAGAACTGTTAGAAACTTCTTTAATAGCAAGTGCCAATAGCCCCGCGATTGCCTTAGCTGAAAAAGTCGCTGGCAGTGAGAAAAAATTTGTTGACTTGATGAAAGCTAAATTGCAGCAATGGGGAATCAAAGATGCTACTATCGTTAATGCTTCTGGGCTGAATAATTCTGTTTTAGGAGAAGAACATATTTATCCTGGTTCGGGAAAAGAAGACGAAAATAAAATGAGCGCCCACGATGTTGCCATTATTGCTCGGCGTTTAATCCTTGATTACCCAGAAGTTCTAGAAATCACCCAAAAAGCTACGTCTAACTTTGCAGGCATGACGCTTACATCGTCCAACCACATGCTCAAAAACATGCCCGCCTTTCGAGCGGGAGTAGATGGCCTCAAGACTGGAACTTCTGATAAAGGAGGCTCTTCCTTTGTCGGAACAATCCAGCAAAGAGGGATGCGTTTGATTACGGTTCTCCTCAATGTTGATCATGCAGATGAGGATGAGAATGCCCGCTTTACGGCTACCTCTAGATTTATGACCTATATTTATCAACAATTCACAGTCCAAACTCTTGTGAAAAAAGGCGAAGCCTACAATAAAAGCTCTGCCCGCGTCATTAACGGGAAAAAAGATGAAGTCACTGCTGTTGCTAGTGAAAAACTCACCATTGTGCGGAGATACAATCATAAAAAACCGACTGTCCATTTTTCAACTGATAAAAACGGTTATCCCACTCCTTTAAAAAAGGGTGTCGTTGTTGGGAAATTGACCTATACTGATAATGATTTGATTGGAAAAGGCTATCTTGACAAGCAACCACCAACTATTTCCATGCTTTCAGCAGAGAAAATTGGTCGTCCTTTCTTCCTCAAATCATGGTGGAATGAATTCGTCCAATATGTCAATGAAAAATTATAAACGAGCGAAATAAAATCAGTATTCGTAGATGCTTGATTTCATCGTTCATCTCCGCATAGCTCGAAAGACTTGAGGAACCTTTTACAGTTGGAAAGCAAATGTAACTTGATGACAAAATGGGCTGTAAAAGTTGATATAGCAACATATTATAGCTCATTCAATAGTAATTGGGAATGTGACAAAACTCAAAATCAAAAATTTTTAGTTTGTAGTCTCATTCCCACAAGGTTGCTCAACAGCCTGAGAGACTGTCGAGGTGGCAGATAAAGAAAACAAAGTTTTCGTCAAAAGTACTCTTCCAAGCTTGAAAAGCGAATCGCCTTGAGACTTGCTTTTCAAGCTCTATCCGTAACCTCAATGCTGTGCTTTGAGCAATTAGCTACTGCATCTGTAATGCTAACGATATAAACAAAGAAAGCTGAGCACTTTTGTCTCAGCTTATTTATTTTAGCTTCATTTACTCAACTTTTCAGAATTTCCAGCTTCCTCAATCGCCTTTTTAAGAGCGTTCCAACCTAAGGTTGAGCATTTGATGCGTTGAGGGAACTTAGCAACACCAGCTAAAAAAGCTGCGTCTCCTAGCTCTTGTTGCTGCTTATCTTCCTTACCTTGAACCATTTGGGAGAAAATTTCTGCCAAAGCTAGCGCTTCTTCCTTCGTCCTCCCTAGGACTACATCCGTCATCATACTGGCTGAAGCTGTAGAAATACTGCAGCCAGAATTCACAAAGGCAATATCTTCAATCACGCCCTGCTCATCAAATTGAACCGACAAGCTGATGACATCACCGCACGTAGGATTGTTGAGACTAACTTGTTCTACGCCCTCCAATCGACCTTGATGATGAGGGTGAGCTGAATGGTCCGTCACAACTGCTTTATAAAGGCTATTTAGTTTAGAAAGTGCCATTGAAAAACTCCTTTGTTTTCTGCAAAGCTTCAACAAGCTTATCACAATCGGCTTTGGTATTATACAGATAAAAGCTAGCCCGAACAGTTGCTGCTACTCCTAGGTAACTCAACAAAGGTTGAGCACAGTGATGTCCAGCCCGTACAGCCACGCCTTCATAGTCCAGAGCTGTTGCTACATCATGAGGGTGAAGCCCAGCTAGATTAAAAGAAATAACACCCGACCGCTGAGTCAAGTCCTCCGAACCATAAATGGTAAGCCCCTCAACAGCTTGTAATTTTGGAAATGCGTAAGCTATCAATTCTTGCTCATACTGATGAACTGTTTCCATTCCAATCTTGTCCAGATAGTCAATGGCGGCAGCTAGACCTATAGCACCAGCTATATTGGGTGTGCCTGCTTCAGACTTCCAAGGCAACTCTTTCCATGTCGCTTCTTGTTCATAGACAAAATCAATCATTTCCCCACCAAATTCGACAGGCGACATTCGCTCAAGTAGCTCTTCTTTGCCATAGAGAACACCGATACCAGTCGGACCTAGCATCTTGTGACCTGAAAATGCAAAGAAATCAACGTCCAAGTCTTGTACATCAATCTTCATGTGAGGGACTGATTGAGCTCCGTCCACCACTAAAAGAGCATTTGCCTGATGCACTAAGTCTGCTATTTCTTTTATGGGATTCACCACACCTAGTACATTAGAAACATGCGCCAAAGCAACAAATCGCGTCTTTTCAGTCAATTTCGACCGAAAGTCAGCGAGATCTAACATGCCGTCTTTCAGATAAGCATAAATCAATCTAGCACCTGTCTTCTTACAGGCTTCCTGCCAAGGAATGATATTGGAATGATGTTCCATAACGGAAATCAGCACTTCGTCACCTGGCTGCAAGACATTTTCAGCATAGCGCGCCACCCAATTGAGACTAGTCGTCGTTCCTCTCGTAAAGAGAACTTCTTTCGTCGAAGCGGCATGGATAAAGGAGCGCACTCGTTCCCGCGCAGCTTCATAAGCTGCCGTTGCCCGTTCTGCTAGTGTGTGAACACCACGATGAACATTGGCATTGTCTTTTTCGTAATAAGCTGCAATCGCCTCTAATATCTGCGTAGGCTTTTGGGTTGTAGCCGCATTGTCCAAATAAACCAAAGGCTCATCATTGACGATTTGATCCAAAATTGGAAAATCCCTCCGAAGGATTTCTACATCAAGTTTAGACATTTCTTTTCCTATCTTTTATTTCTTAGCCAAAATTTCATCAATATTTTCAATCATCTCAGCACGGACTTCTTTAACTGGAATTTCAACAATAACAGATCCTAAGAATCCACGCACGACCAATCGTTCTGCAGTTGCCTTATCCAGTCCCCGACTCATGAGATAGTACATATCTTCTGGATCTACCTGACCGATAGAAGCCGCATGCCCTGCTGTGACATCATTTTCATCAATCAAAAGAATAGGATTGGCATCTGAACGTGCTTGATCAGATAGCATCAGTACTCGACTTTCCTGTTGAGCATCTGCTCCCTTAGCTCCCTTAATAATGTGTCCAATACCATTGAAGGTCAAAGTTCCCTTTTCCAAAATAACTCCATGTTGGAGGATATTGCCGATTGAATTGCAACCGTAGTTGGTGACGCGACTGTCAATCCCTTGTATCTGTCTACCACGAGAGAGAGCCACCACTTTCATATCCGCATGACTGCCACGACCAAACAAATCACTGTCAAAATCAGCAATCACATTGCCTTCATTCATGACTCCGATTGCCCAGTCAATCATTGAATCATCGTCCAACTTGCCCCGACGACTGATATAAGCTGTCACATTTTCCCCCAGACGGTCAATAGCTGAGAACTTAATCTGAGCACCAGCCTGTGCAATCACTTCCACCGTGATATTCGCAGTCACGGGAACAGTCCCAGAGCCATAAGTCTCCAGACGCTCCAAATAGGTAAACTTGGCATGCTTCCCTGCAATAATCAGAATATGCTTGTTAAATGGCACATCACTTTCACTGTCTTGGTAAAAAATGCCTTCAATAGGCTGATTAATTTCAACATTATCCGGAATATATAGCACCGCTCCACTATTGAAATAAGCTGTATGATAAGCTGCTAGCTTATCTTCGTCATATTTAACAGCAGACATAAAATGTTTCTCAATGATTTCTGGAATTTCCTCAAGAGCAGAATAAAAGTCTGTGAAGACAACGCCCTGCTCCGCTAAGTCAGCCGGCAATTGCTCTAAAACAGTCTGCGTCCCAACCTGAACCAATGTCAAATGGTCATTCAGTGCTGTAAAATCAGGCACATTTGCAAGAGCCTCACTTTCTGACAGCGTGCCGTCTCCCAAATTCCAACGATGAAATTTCACACGCTCAATAACAGGCAGTTCCAACTTATCTATTTTATCAAAAGCAGCTTGACGGAGATTTGCCAACCACTCAGGCTCCGCATGCATTTGTGAAAAATGTTTAATGGTTTCTTTTGTCATTTCATTCTCCTATCTTTTTCAAGCAAAAAGAAGGGGTCACTAAACTTCTTCTTGGTAATCAAAACCAAGTTCTTCAGCTAATTTGGCATAGCCTTCCTGCTCTAAACGAACAGCTAATTCCGGACCACCAGAAGCAACTACACGCCCATCCATCATGATATGGACCACATCAGGCGTAATATAATTCAACAGACGTTGATAGTGCGTAATAATCATAGCACCAAAATGTTCACCACGCATAGCATTGACGCCCTTAGACACCACTTTCAGTGCATCAATATCTAGTCCAGAGTCAATTTCGTCCAGTAACGCAAAGGTTGGTTCCAACATCAATAACTGCAAGATTTCATTACGTTTCTTCTCACCACCAGAAAAACCTTCATTCAGATAACGTTCTGCCATTTCTTCTTTCATATTGAGCAGTTCCATTTTTTCATCCAATTTCATGATAAAATCACGGATAGAGATTTTTTCATCATCTTCTTTACCTGCATTCATGGCTGCACGCAAAAATTCTGCATTGGTAATACCTGGAATTTCACTTGGGTACTGCATAGCAAGAAAAAGCCCCATGCGAGCTCGTTCGTCCACATCCAGTTCTAAAATATTGACACCGTCAAAGAGAACTTCTCCTTTGGTTACCTCGTAATTTGGATTTCCCATAATCGCTGCTGATAAGGTGGATTTCCCTGTCCCATTTGGACCCATAATGGCGGCAATTTCTCCTGTTTTAAGAGTCAGATTGACTCCCTTTAAGATTTTCTTTCCTTCAATTTCTACATGGAGGTCTTTGATTTCTAACACAGACATGGCAAACTTTCCTTTCTTTGTAACCATTCATTTACCTTATAAGTATAGCAAAAAAAAGCCAAAAAGGCTTTTATTTTGTTTAAGTGCGAGTTTACTTCTTTTTTCTATTTCTGAACTTTGTTCGGATTTCTTCCCGATAAGCAGAATTTCCGATAAAACGAAGGATATTGAGTAGCGGTGTTCGATTTGGCCCCAAAACACCAATTAGTTCTACCAAAAGTTCCACTCCAAAAAGTAGTCCAATAATTAACAGTGTCCCACCGATACGGCTCGAAACATTTAGCAAAAGAGAAATCATGGCAAAAATCATAGAAATGCCATAAATAACCAAGACTGTCCCACGATGTGTTAAGCCCAAGGATAACAGCCGATGATGAAGATGTCGCTTATCTGGTGTGTAAAACTTTTGCCCAGATAAAGTTCTACGGACAATCGCTAAAAAGGTATCTGTAATCGGCACACCCAGAATAATCATCGGAGTAATCACAGCAACAGCTGTTGCATTCTTCAAACCTTGAAGTGATAAAACCGCAATCATAAAACCGATAAACAGCGCTCCTGTATCTCCTAGATAAATAATAGCTGGATGATAATTATAAGGGAAAAAGCCTGCAATAGACATGACCAAGACGAAAATAGTTAAGGTTAGAAAAACATTGTGATCTGGCAAGAAAAAGTAGGAAACAATCCCCATTGTCACCAGCGAAATAATGGATACACCACTCACTAATCCGTCCAACCCGTCAATCAAATTAACAGCATTGGTAATCGAAATAATCCAGATAACGGTTAAGATGAAAGACAACCAAGGAGCAAAGTGCAGCAGCGGCCCACCAAAAGGAATTTTAAAATGATTCAAACGGAAATCCGTCAATAGCCAAATCAAACTGGCAGCTAACACAATTCCTGACATCTTGGCTAAGGGCTTCAACTCTTTTACATCGTCAATCAATCCTGTCAGAGCAATGATTCCGCCTCCTAAGACAACAGGCCAAATATAATCAAAATAACTTTTTCCATGAAAGGTCGCCTGTACAATCATCGGCATAAAAACAAGCGTAGCAACCGAAAAAGCAATGACAATGGCTAAACCGCCACTGCTTGGCATCGGTTTTTTATTGATTCTCCGAGCATTTGGATAATCAACTGCGCCTATCTTAAATGCTAATAGACGCACCAAAGGTGTGAGAATCACACCAATGAAAAAGGTTCCAAGCAACACCAAAATGAATTTTAAAGGGAAGGGAATCATAAGCATTTAACCTTTTTAAGACTGGCAACCGCCTCGTTGACAAGCAATAAGTAACCGTGCTCTTGCAAAACAGCTCTTGTCACATCCGTGTCTTCTGCATGCTCACGCATCAAAGCCAGAAGCCAAGCCGGATAACGCTTTGGATGCCCTTCAATATCAACCAAGATTGTCAAATAATAATGGTCGTCCATTTTGTACAACTCCGAAGTGTTAACAGTATAATCTACTGTCTTAGAAAAAACAATCGCTTCTTTCAGGCTGGAAAATTTCAAAATGTAATAGATATATTTTTGCGTTAGCTCGTCACTATTTTCATCTTGTTCTTCCGTATCAGAAGTGCTTGTGTTATCGTCTGCTTCCGCCGTTTCCAAAGAACGAACAGCCTCCATATCGTCTTTACTTTTCTCAAAAATATTTTTTTCTAATGTCTTTAAAAATTCATCAGGAGACATTTGAGACAGCTCTTCTACATCTGGCAAATCCGCCAAATCCTCGAAGTTCAGATTCTTATCAATCTTAGACTTGGTGACAAACACGTCCAGTCGGTCTGGTTTAGGAGTTACACGAAAACTGAGCATACCGCTATCCAAAAAACTCTCTGGCATTTCCAACTCATCTAAAATTGCATAGAAAAACTCTTCTGTCTTTTCTTGCGGAACAAGAAAATCTGCCATCTCCATTCCATGTTCTTCTAAATCTTCTAATTTTATTGTGATCTTAATCGTTGTATCACTAATTTGCTTCATTTCCATAGCATTACCTCATACTTCTAGTCTTTTTATTATACTAAAATTTCGGATTTTTTACAAAAAATAGATAGCCTTTGTCTTCTTTTGCAATTCAAACTTCTAAGAGACATTTTGCCTCAAGAACTTTTGAACTTCAAAATAACAAAAAGCGCCCACTAGAGCGATTTTTATCTATTTTGTCCCCTCTCGAGGTAATATAGGTTACCAACAAGCGGTGCGCAAACGTAATGTAGAAGGAAAAGCAGTTTCCGTCCCCTCTCGAGGTAATATAGGTTACTAACAAAATAGAGGTTCGATAAATGGCGACGAGATCTGAGTTTCCGTCCCCTCTCGAGGTAATATAGGTTACTAACCCGTTCGCGATATTACATCAAGTGTTGATTTTGCGAGTTTCCGTCCCCTCTCGAGGTAATATAGGTTACTAACAAGTCGTAACAGAAGATGACGTGCCGCCCGTTACAGGTTTCCGTCCCCTCTCGAGGTAATATAGGTTACTAACAAGCATATTGAGTGATTTCACATTGTACCCACGAAGAGTTTCCGTCCCCTCTCGAGGTAATATAGGTTACTAACGAAAGGTTTGATTCGAAGATGTGACCTTCAATGTGTTTCCGTCCCCTCTCGAGGTAATATAGGTTACTAACTTGTCTGGTGATCTAATCTATGCGGGCGTAACTTATGTTTCCGTCCCCTCTCGAGGTAATATAGGTTACTAACTTTCCGAATTCACAATACATTAGAGTAAATCTCTAGTTTCCGTCCCCTCTCGAGGTAATATAGGTTACTAACAAATCTAATTAACAATGATATGAACGTTCTATTTAGTTTCCGTCCCCTCTCGAGGTAATATAGGTTA